>WFZY01000284.1 GCA_015489265.1 Flavobacteriaceae bacterium
TATAACAACTGACATTTGCGACCCAGCCGGCGTGTTGTGCACTACTGTCACTTGTAAACCGGAATGTCAAACCGTTAGCACCAGTTAAAGTTCCCGGACTATTAGTGCCACTAAAGGGACTGCCTTGTATTTCCGGACTATTAGTGTCGGGTCCATTATAAACGTGCAAAAAATCATAATTGTTTTCCAAATCAAATGATGTAAAGTCAACTACAATAAAATCGCTACCGGTTTCCGGCATAAAAGTCATTGTATAGTCTTCGTTACTGCCATAATCTGCAGAATCGAGTCCTGAATCATAAAAAGTACCTGTACAAGTAGTAACTGTTCCGCCATTACTTATAGGAAATATAGGTATTATTCCTGTAGTTATAGTTTGTAATGATTGGGCTGTGAATTGTTGATTATCGCCGGCAGCAACATCTAAAGACAGTTCTATTGGACTACCTAATGGTGCAGAGGCATCAACTGATGCACCGGTAAAGACAAAATCTTGAGATGCTCCTGCTGCCAAATTTACTCCGGAAACAGAATTGTTACCCAATGTCATATAATTATTAGGGTTTGAACTTAATGAAAGTGTCCCGTTAAAAACAGCATCGGCATGTCCTGTATTGGTAATAGTATAATTAATATCACCGGTTTCGCCCGGATCAATATATCCGTTAGCATTGGCATCATTGGTAATAAATACATCGCCAATATTTATTTCGGGGGCATTTAAAATCATATCAAATCCGGCATTCCATGTATAATTTGTTCCACCAGAATCTGTTCCGGTAATTGTTAAATCGAAATGTGTCACGTGTTGATCCGGTACATTATCGGCAATAGTTATTTCATAAGCATTATTTTGCATATTGTCTGCTCCGGCAGCAATATCACCATAAGAGTGTGTGCCGGTATTTATAGTGATGTATTGATCGCTTGTTGAAAGTGTTGCGTTAACATTGAAAGCGTCATAACCACTACCGGCAGTAGCCAAGTTTTCCAAACTGACATTTAAACCGACAGTTTGTCCGTAATCCGGTGAAGCACTTGTAGTATAGGTTTTAAAACTAACATACGGATTATTGGCAGGGACAACCGGAATAGTACCAATATAAGGTACTTTGTTTTGGGCTGTTACAACCAAATCAGCATCTCCTACCGTTAAACTATTGGTAGAAAAATTTAAAGTACAGTTACCGGAAGCATCTGTTGTTTCCGCAGCAATCAATACATTATTTTGTGAGAGCGCAACCGTGGCATAAGGGGCCGCAGTAACCGTAAAAGAAGTGGCTCCTAAAATAATTGAGCTAGGACTAGCTTGAATCGACATAGGTTGTGGCGTACCCATATAGGATACTATGGATGGATCGCCGGCTAATTGGTAAATAACCCAATAATAATCTTTTAAAGAAGATGTAGAAGCTTCAACAGCTAAATTTCCGGCTTCAATTAATTGGTAATTAGTTAAATACCAAGTAGATAAGTCGTTTATTTCATTAACTTTATCGTGAAATACACCATCATAAACCCCTTCAGTTGTATCATCATATGTAGGTTGTGCTACAATATTACCTACACCAACTCCCCAATAGTAATCTTCTGCCCAATAAGTGTATTGAGAACCACCGATGTAACCAATCACGCCGGCATTAGGTTTTTTGATAGCTAACTCGGCAAAGGCATCATTTTCGTCAAACTTATTGGATTGACAACAATTCCCTATCCATAAACCGAATTTATCAACATTGGTTATGTAATTATTTAAATCATTTTGAGTAAAAGAAGGGCTAGCCCAACCGTCCGGAGAACAATGTGCCGTATAATTGGCAAAACCGACACCATTGTTGATATTGGTAATAATAGAATCATGAGCTTGATTATTTGCGCCCGGCCAAGTTTCAATAGTGGATTGTAAAAAAGTATGAGAATTAGCATTGTGAGCTGCATTAACATAATAATGATCGGCATAATAAATAGCGCCACCACCGTAAGTGTCTTCATGACCTTCATCATCACCGGCTACTAATATTGCTTCGTGTAGATAGCCGATATCAGCCATTTGTAATTTTTCGTAACGGATAGTTTTGGCTACAATATTACTTACTTCTTGTGCATTGTCAACTGACCAACGGCCAAAATTTACTTCGGGTAGATAATCGCCTGTATATTCGGCAATATCCAAATCTGAATAAGGTGAGTCATTGACTTCGTTATGTTGTGTTGCCGGAATAATATTAATATCACCTACAACCAGTATAAATGACAAAGGATTATATCCGGCAGGCGGATTGTTATACAAATTTTGACAATATGCTTTGATAGAACTAACCGTGTTGCCTACATTAGGATCATCAGTGTAAGCTTCAATTACTTTAAAACCTTTTTTGGTTTTCCATTGAACAAAATCTTGTAATGCCGATTGATATGACCGGTCGGCAACAATGACATATGTAAATGGTGCTTGTGATAAAAAACTTTTTGGTCCGTAATCTAATTTGTGTAAAAAACCGCTAAAAACAGTGCCAAAACCATTGCCGAACTTTTGTTTTAAATTTTTGGTAGCTGCGTGATTGGCACCGGTATAAGAAATTTTAACTTTTATATTTTTATAAACCTTTAATAAGTTTTTAACCGGATTATAACTAAAAGGTCTGATTTCAATTCTACCGATACGTGTAGCACGCATTTGACCTTGATATTCATAAGAAACCATATCACCTTGCGAATAAAAAGCATTTTTGTGGTAAACATCCTCGTTGATAGAAAAATCATCACGTTGAGGTGTTTTCCGTTCCGATATTTGTGCAGGAATAATTTTAGCCGAAATACCTTGACTGTTTAAATCAATAATTTCTTCGTTATAAGAAATAATTTGAATATTGACATCGGCATCTTGCGGGACCTCAATAAGTTTGGAATATACCGGTAAATTCGGCATCCCTTTGGTATAGACCTTTAATAATTTAGGACCTGATAAATTCATAAACAAACCTTTTGAAGTGTTGAACGGTTTGAGAGTGAATTTTGAAGTGGTTACATCTAGCGAAAAACCATCGTTATCCGCATTTGTTTTTTTAATGGTATTACTTTTTCCCAATAAATCAAATGATTGGGCTTTTTGTGCCTGTACATATGATAAAATTGAAAAAAGGAACAGGAATATAAATATTGTTTTTTTCATAATAAAATTGTGTATTTTTAATTAATAATGAATTTGAATTGTGAATTTATGAAAAAAATTCACTTATGAATATTTACAAATATAATGAA
>WFZY01000285.1 GCA_015489265.1 Flavobacteriaceae bacterium
ATATCCGGCTCTATCAATCCGGGCAAAATACCGAATTGATGCACATCTATTTTGGTGGTGCCGTCTTGTTCGGTATGAATACCTTTGGCAATCAAATTTTGCAATACAACTGTTGATAAAACTTCTGTTTTAGGTTTTAATAATACGGTTTCGCAATGCCTTCCGGATGCTTTTTTCGGTAAAAAATACCGGTTTTGATAGCCGAGCCGGCTCACCAGAACCGTATCCTTACTATGAGCCACTTTGAGTGTAAAATAACCTTGTTCGTCGCTGATGGCATAAGTTTTACTTGCCTTTAAACTTGCCGTGGCAACCGGTAAACGGGTGCCGGCATCTATAACATATCCGCAGATGACAAATGCCCCGGACTTGCGTTTTATGGTAATGTAATTGTCATCTAAAAATGTAAAAACCAGCCCCGTTTGTTGTTCAATAAGCGTAACGGCTTTTTTCAAAGCCATATCTGGATTAAAATCTTTGATATAAAACGGCTTGACCACCGCATCGGCATAAGTAAAACGGCAATGGTGTTTTTGTTGCAAAATTTTTAAAACAGCCACAAGCGGTTGGGCTTCCACCTTTTGTGCTTGAATATTATATGGCGCAAGTAAAAAAAAGATAAATACAAAACTTACAATTTTATTGCCCACTGATGCTTACCGTTTTTTGAGATTGGTTGATTCGGAATTGCAAGCCAAAAGGTTCGGTTACGGCTTTTAGGGCTTGTGTCAAGTTGTCGTGCGTAAAGCCACCGGTATAAAGTTGTTGAGTATCAACATTTTGCGTCATAATTTTGATGTTATATTGCCGACTCAATTCGTCCAAGACTTCCGACAATGGTGTGCTGTTAAAACGGCTTTGTCCTTGCAACCATTCGGGTTGTGGTTGGTCAACGGTAAAAGCTATCAAAGCTTGATTAGCGAGTTTTACGGCTTTGCCCCGCGTCAATAAGCGGGTTTGTCCTTGACTTTGTACGCGAACAATCCCTTCAAAACATTTGACTTCAAAAAGGTTCGGACGACTTTTAACATCAAATTGCGTCCCGACCACACTCACCACACCTTGAAGGGTTTTGACATCAAATTGCGAGCCCTTTTGCACTTTAAAAAATGCTTCGCCGTTCAGAGAAAGTCCGCGTTTCAAATGCCATAAAATTTTGTTGTAACGAATACTTGAAGCCGCATTTAAAACTACTTCCGAGTGATCGGGCAAGTTGACGACCAATTGTTGTCCGGCTTGGGATTTGACTTCGATATTTTGAGATTGGATAAAGAAATATCCGCTTAATGCAATGATTAAAACAGCGGCAATGCGATATAAAAACCGGTAAGTATTAAGTTGATAAACAGGCGTTTTTTGAGATTTTAAGCGGGCTTTCAGATTATGATATACGGCGTCTTGTGAAAATTCAGGGGCTTTAAATTGTTTAGCCGCTTCTACAATTTTCACATTGAGTTCATAATCGGGCAATTGTTCAAAAGCTTTTTGTTCTGCTTCTGTCAATTCGCCCTTTAACCATTTTTTGATGAGATAATCTTTGTCCATTTTATACCTTAATTCTTTTATACAACAACTCAAAGTGTGTTTTTCCTGAAATTATTTCAATTCTTTGATTTCCGCCTTGATAATTTTAAAAGCCGAATAAATACGATATTCGACCACCTTGCGGGTAATATTTAGTATATCGGCTATTTCCTGATGTTTTTTACCTTCCACTTTATTGAGTAAGAAAGCCACGCGTTGTTCATCGGTCAATTTACTTAATGCCCGTTGGTATTTTTCATAGAATTCATGTGTTTCCAAAACGAATTCCGGTGTTTCGGTGTTCTTATGTTTAGGGGCTTCTTGTTGATATTTTAAAACGACTTTTTCGTGCTTAAACCGGTTGAGCATATTGTTTTTAGCCACCTTGAACAAGAAAGCCCGGGCTTTTTCAAAAGGCACCTTTTTGCATTGATTCCACAATTTGATAAATGCTTCCTGCACAACATCATTCAAGTCTTCGCGCTGCCCGTATTTGTAGTATAAAAAGTCATGCAAATCTTTGGCGTAACGCTCAAAAACTTGTGCAAAAATTTTTTCTATGCAAAGATTTTTTGACATATAATTTAATCAATGGTAATCATAAAGATTTTATAACTGCAAAATTAGATATTTATTTCTACCTAATGAATTAAAAGTTTGATAATTTGTTAAAAATTTGAAAATTAAATAATTACAAGCAATAAATATTTATTTTTGGTATAAATACGCACTCTTATTTTTCACTGAAAAAATCGTATTGTAATCGTATATTTTCGTATCAAATCGTATCAAATTTATTTAAAAATATTAGCAAAATAGAAAGATTTGATGCTAGATGGTCAAGCATTGTAAAACTAGAATATCAAAGTTTAAAACAACTTAAAAATATAGCGATAGTATAGTAAAACAAATTTTAAAAAAGTTAGCAAAGAAAATCTTATTGAGAAATTTGAAATTGGATCAGGAACTAATAATTCAATAAAATAACAATACTTCATAATATTCCATATATCCCATTTTATTTGAAAGATTTTTACACAGCTTCAAATTTTATATGGAGTGTAAAATTTGAGCTCTATATCGATTTAAGTGTGTAAAATATCACAAATAATAAGGCCACCCCTTTGGGGTTTAAAGATTTTGTTTTGATTGTTTTATTACAATAATGTCACCCCTTCGGGCTTATTTAGTAAACCCCTGTAAGGCTGTGATATATTTATAACTAAAACAATAAAAATATACCATTGAACCCCGTAATTGAACCCCGTAGGGGTGATATATTTATAGTAAATTTATGACGTTAAAAACATAAACCCCATAGGGGTGAAATTATTTAAAAAATAATCGCCATGATTATACCAAATTATTTTTGGACAATTTTATATTCAGAATTGGTATTATGTGATTTTTAAATCTAATTTATTATTAGCCACACAAAACAACAGAGAGTCAAAATTTGTCAGGCAATCAAACATAAAAAGTCTTAAAGGGCTAACATTGATTGTATCCTATATGTCATAATTTATAAAATTGATTTTCAGTGAATGACGAGTTAAAAATAAAATTTTTTCCAAATTTTTCAGGAATTTCAGGTTCAGGGTTGTTATTAGGGTAAAGAAGCGAAAAACTAAACTATGAAACAATCTTACAAATATACGATTTACATCATTCTGATATTACTTACAAGTTGGTCTTGTCGTAAAGAAGTCGTTATTGATGAAAAAGCACCGGACAGTCAGGGCTTTGTTAAAACGGAAAACGTAGCAAAACTGATTAACAACACGACTTTGCACGATGGTTCTTTTGACAATATTATCGACCACGCTAACAATTTTAGTATCAAAATGCCTTATACGGTAGTTGTCAACGGGCAGCAAGTAACGATTAATGATGTAAACGACTTGGAAACCGTCGAAGATATTTTAGATGCATCCGATACCGATACCGACAGTATTGAAATTGTCTTTCCTGTAACCATCATTTTATCGGATTATACCGAAGTAACGATTCATAATCAACATGAATTTGACCACTACGTAGCCCAATCAACCGGTGAAAACGAACCGGATGATGATATAGAATGTATAGATTTCGTCTATCCGATTACGGCACATGTTTACAATACGGTAACCGAGCAAACACGCACTGTAAACATTCAAAATGATGAAGAATTACACCAATTATTAGACAATTTAGATGACAATGATTTGATCAATTTTGATTTCCCTATTACTTTGACTTTGTATGACGGCTCACAGATTAGCGTTAATAATATTTCAGAATTGGAAACCGCCATTGAGAATAATCAAGATGCTTGTGACGAAGATGATGACAATGACCACGATGACGACGATTGTGACACCTGCACCACGACCCAAATTGCAACAGTGCTGACCGGTTGTCCCGCTTGGACGATTGATGAGTTGGAAAGACATGACACTGATTTAGAATCCAATTATACCGGATATACCATCCAGTTTTTTGCCAACGGCGATATCGCTGTCACCCATAGTGGAACGATTACAAACGGCTCTTGGTCAGTCAGTGGCACCGGTTCCAATATTTACTTGTCCATTGATATTACAGCCATCCCCGATTTTAGTGCCGATTGGCATTTGGAAGAAATCAAACAAGATGGTATGGACAAAAAAGTCAAATTAAAAGTGGATGACAACAACAAAATGAAAATAAAGAGTCATTGTCCTTAGTAGTAAATATTCTAAATAAAAAATAAAAACTAATAATAAACCCTAAAAAACAGAAATCATGAAAACAACATTCAAATTACTCGTCGTATTAGCATTAGTTGCGACTTTTAGCAGCTGCAAAAAAGAAAGCAGCAGCCCTGATGCCAAAGCAGATTTTAAAATGCAAGAAAAATCAACGGCTAACCGCAATGCACAAGCCCGAGCCATCGGCACCTTTACTTTTACCAAAGCGCTGGTAGGTGTAAAAAAAGTCAAATTTGAAATGGAACACAACGGTAACGATCAAGATTACAAATACAAAGGTGCTTATACTTTTGATGTCTTGACCGGCACCAGCACGCCACCCATTCAACCGGTAGATATCCAACCGGGGACTTACAAAAAAATCAAAGTCAAAATAGACAATGTCATGCCGAGTGGCAACTCTATTGAAATTGCCGGAACCTATGAAGTAGCCGGTGTGTCTTACCAATTTGAATTCACGTCAACTTCCGATCAAGAATACGAAGTAGAAAATCCTAATGGTATCAGTGTCCAACAAGGACATACCGTAACCTTTGTATTGGAATTGGATTTACCGTCCTTATTTTCCGGTGTAGATTTTGCAACTGCCACAGTCGATGCTGACGGCGTGATTAGAATCAACGACACTTCCAACCCTGCTTTGCAAGATATAATCGAAAATAACTTTGATGATATAATGGATTGCGAAGGACACGACCACGATGATTAAC
>WFZY01000286.1 GCA_015489265.1 Flavobacteriaceae bacterium
CCGTGAAGAACAAGATGCTTTTGCTATTAAATCTTATCATTTGTCTGCTGCTGCATGGAAAAACGGTGTCTTTGCCGATGAAGTAGTGCCTGTTGAAATACCACAACGCAAAGGCGACCCGATTATTTTTGATGAAGACGAAGAATATAAAAATGTCAATTTTGAAAAAATTCCGTTTCTTAAACCGGTCTTTACCAAGGACGGCACCGTAACCGCTGCCAATGCTTCAACCATCAATGATGGCGGGGCGGCTTTGGTTATAACCACCAGAAAAAAAGCCGAAGAACTCGGTATCAAACCTTTGGCTAAAATCGTTTCCTATGCCGATGCCGCCCACGAACCCGAATGGTTTACCACCGCACCGGCAAAAGCCATTCCCAAAGCGCTTAAAAAAGCCGGATTAAGCTTAGATGATATCGATTATTTTGAATTAAACGAAGCGTTTTCAGTAGTAGGATTGGTCAATATCGAATTGATGAAATTAGACCCCGAAAAATGTAATATTTACGGTGGTGCCGTATCACTCGGACACCCGCTTGGCGTGAGTGGTGCCCGTATCATCATGGCGCTTATCAATGCTTTGAAACGCAACAACGCCAAGTATGGTGCAGCCGGTATCTGTAACGGTGGCGGTGGCGCCGGCGCTATGATTATTGAAAATGAATAAAAGCAAACTTGGATAAAAGGCAGGCGTTTTGTTATAATTTCAAAATAAGTGCTTGCCTTTTGATTGTTAATCGTGGTATTTTGTTGAATTTAGAAAATCCAAAAAAAATTAATCGGATAATATCTCACAATGACAGAATTATTATCAATAAAAGAAGCCAGCAATTGGGCTAGCAAATATCTAAATAAAAATGTTACCCCTTCTAATATATCATATTTGATTCAATATGGTAAAGTAAGAAAATACGGACATAATGGAACAACCGCTGTCAATAAATATGAATTAATTGATTATTACAAAAGTTTTAATGGACAAAGGGAAACAAATTGGCGGGAAAAATTAGGAAAAGATTTAAATTGGGCTTTGTCATTTGACCATTTAAAAGAAAAAGATACTACCAAACATGTTCACAGATTACATCCCTACAAAGGCAAATTCATTCCGCAATTAGTTGAATATTTTTTAGATAGTCATACAGATGAATTTAAAAAAGAAACTTATTTTAAAGAAGGAGATATAATCCTTGACCCTTTTTCCGGAAGCGGCACAACCTTGGTTCAAGCTAATGAATTGGGGATGCATGCCATAGGAATAGATGTTTCGGCTTTTAATGCACTCATAGCTAATGTAAAAGTTGGAAAAGTTGATTTTCAAGATTTAGAAAATGAATTGAACAAAATAACGAAAGCTTTAAATGAGTTTATTAAAACAAATAATAACGTCCAATTTGAAAATGAACTGCTTGAAGAGTTAAATACTTTTAACAAAAAATATTTTCCATCACCGGAGTTTAAAATCAAAGTTAGAAATAAGGAAATTCTTGAAAAAGAGTATACACCGATTAAAGAAAAAGAATTTCTGAAAACCTTTGAAAAATTAAGAAAAAAATACAATCTTAAAATAAAACAAGAAAAAGAAAATAATTTTCTTGACAAATGGTATCTTTATCCGGTTAAAAAAGAAATTGATTTTACATTTGAACAATTAAAAAAAGTTCAAAATCCTACTACAAAAAAAATCATCACCATCATTTTAAGTAGAACCATTCGGTCTTGTCGCGCGACAACCCATGCGGACTTGGCAACTCTTAAAGAACCCGTAACATCTACTTATTATTGTAGAAAACACGGTAAAATATGCAAACCATTATTTTCAATGTTTTCATGGTGGCAACGTTATAGTAAGGATACAATTAAAAGGTTAAAAGAATTCGATAAATTAAGAACTGATACATATCAAGTTTGTTTACAAGGTGATGCAAGAAATGTAAATATTATCTCAAAACTAGAAAGTATTAATCCGGAATTTGCTAAATTAGTTAAGAAACAAAAAATTAAGGGAATTTTTTCAAGTCCGCCTTATGTCGGTTTAATTGATTATCACGAACAACATGCTTATGCTTATGATTTATTTGGCTTTAAAAGAAATGATGAACTAGAAATAGGACCTTTATACAAAGGGCAAGGTCGTGAAGCCAGAGCATCCTATATTGAAGGAATTGTTGAAGTTTTAAAGAATTCTAAACAATTTTTACAAGACGATTATGACATATTTCTGGTCGCAAATGATAAATACAATATGTATCCAACTATTGCTGAAAAATCAGGAATGAAAATTGTAAATAGATACAAAAGACCCGTTTTAAACAGAACGGAAAAAGATAAATCCGCTTATTCGGAGATTATATTTCATTTAAAAGAAAAATAAATGGCATTATCAAATCAACAAATAGAATTAGTTGAAAAAACCATTCGAAATAGTTTAAAAAACAGATTTAATGCTTATAATCCTGAACCGTCAGTGATGCCTTTTCATACCAGATTATTAGGAAAAGACAGATTGGCTTTATATTCATTTATCCATTCATTAAACACTAATTTTGGAACCTCTATTTTTGAACCTGTTGCTGTTTCATTGGCGTCAAGTAAATTTAAAGTCGCTAAAAGACAAGCAAAATCAGGAACACTTATAAGTGAACACGCCTTATTTGAAATTCAAAAAATAATGGATGAATTAACAGCCGGAAAAAGGAAACCCGATAAACACGCTGAAATAAAGATACTACGAAAAGTATGTAGAAAAGGAAAAATGCGAACTGTAAAACCAACAAGAGTAGATCTTTATCTTGAAAGTAAAAAAAATGAGATATTTCTAATCGACATAAAAACTGCTAAACCTAACAAAGGAAGTTTTAAAGAATTTAAAAGAACTCTTTTGGAATGGGTTGCTGTCATTTTAGCCGATAATCCGGAAGCAAATATAAATACCTTTATTGCCATACCTTACAATCCTTATGCCCCCAAACCTTATAGCCGTTGGACAATGGCAGGAATGTTGGATTTAACCGAAGAATTAAAAGTGGCTGATGAATTCTGGGATTTTCTCGGTGGAAAAGGTGCATATAATGATTTGCTCGACTGTTTTGAAAGAGTCGGCATTGAAATGCGACAAGAAATCGATGATTATTTTAACAGATTTAAATAAAATTTAATTCACTCACCTATGAAAGCCCTAAATTTTGCAACCATCGTTCCCATTCGTGCTGACCGCGCCGATGAAGCCGAAATTATGACCCAAATGCTCTTTGGCGATACGTTTGAAATATTGGATACTTATAAACAATGGCGCTACATCAAAACAGCTTACGAAAAATATGAAGGTTGGATTGATGAAAAAGTAGTACTTGAAATTTCAGATAATGAATTTGAAACTCTTAACGACCAACAACCCTACTACACTACCGATATTGTCAGCGAAGTGATTTTTCCGCAATCCGGCAGATTTTTATTGCCGATGGGCAGTGTGTTGCCGCATTTCAATCCGGAAAAACTCACTTTACAAATAGGCGATGAAACCGGTGTTTTTACCGGTAATTTCATCACCGGCAAACACGATAAAGCCAAAGTTTTGGAATTTGCCATGACCTATGAAAACAGTCCATATCTCTGGGGCGGTAAAACACATTTCGGACTCGATTGCAGCGGCTTAACGCAAATGGCTTACAAACTGTGCGGACATTATTTACTGCGCAATGCCAAAGACCAAGCCACACAAGGAGTTTCTATCAAATTATCGGAAGCCGAACCCGGTGACTTGGCATTTTTTACCAACGACAAAGGCAAGGTCATTCACGTCGGATTTTTGTTGGGCAATGGACAAATTTTTCATTCTCACGGTAATGCCCATATTGACGACATCGACGACAAAGGCATTTGGAGCCGGAAGTTTCAACGCTATTCGCACCGGTTGAGTGATGTTAGACGGATTATTTGATTTTTTGGAGAATAATACTATATTTTTGTATCTGAAAATTAATTTAATTTGTAAATAAAAAACAAAGGATTGAAGTCTAAAGAAAGGATATAATGTGAAAATCATAAATTTAATCTGATTTTTTGACACGAAATAATTACCTAGTCAAAAGCATAATCATATTCTATAGATTGATAAAATAATTTTATAAGCACAAATAATCAGATTCACAAATAAGCGTATTTTTGTAAAAAATTTAATTAATCAAAAAAATACAATTATGAGTTTAGTAGGAAAAAAAGCCCCCGGTTTTAAAGCGGTTGCTGTCGTAAACGGTGGCGAATTTCAAGAAGAATTTTCATTAGAACAATTCAAAGGTAAAAAAGTCGTATTCTTTTTCTATCCTTTAGATTTTACTTTTGTTTGTCCCACGGAAATCATTGCCTTTCAAGAGCAAATGGACGAATTTGAAAAACGCAATACCGTTGTAGTCGGTTGCTCTATCGATTCGCAATTTTCGCATTGGGCTTGGTTAAACACACCGCAAGATAAAGGTGGTATTCAAGGCGTTAAATATCCGTTAGTTGCCGACTTAGACAAAACCATTTCAATGAAATACAATGTTTTAGGTGGCGAATATGTCATTGATGAAGAAGGCGAAATGGCATTTGAAGGCGATCCGGTTGCCTTTCGCGGTTTGTTTTTAATAGATGAAGAAGGAGTGGTACAACACGAATTGGTCAACAATCTGGGATTAGGTCGTAGCGTTAAAGAAGTTTTACGTTTGATTGATGCCTTGACACACTTACAAAAATACGGTGAAGTTTGTCCCGCCAACTGGGAAGAAGGTCAAGATGCCTTGAAACCGACTTTTGAAGGCGTTGCCGATTATTTGGCTCACAAAAAATAAAGTTTACATTATTTAATATTGTTAAAAGCGGACCTAATAAAAGTCTGCTTTTTTTTATAGGTTTTTGGCCTCTATATCAACTATACTCTATGCTGCTATGAATCACTAAATTCTCAATCAGTATCTTGCTGATACAAATATTTTACAATACCATCCGCCAATCCGATTTTGGGTACATAAATTTTTTCGGCGCCACTCCATTGCATAGCACGACGATAAATTTTAGCAGCTGGAATAATCACATCGGCGCGATCGGGGTTCATGTCCAATTCTTTAATCCGGTCTTTGTAAGGCATTGATTTTAAAAATTTGTATTGGGCATCCAAATAAACTTTGGACAAAGGCGCGCCGGGTACTTTACCGGACATTTTAAATAATTTGTTGATATTACCTCCGGAACCAATCAAATAGACTTTATCATATTTTTTAGTATGATCTTTAACCCATTGTTCCGCTTTATCCCATTCATTTTTATTTACCATATTTTTCAATAGCCGGACTGTGCCTAATCTAAAAGATTTTGAAGCTGTTTTTTTGCCGTTATGAAAAATACTAAATTCCGTAGAACCACCACCCACATCGACATATAGATAAGTACGATCGCGGTCGAGCAAATCTTCCAAGTCTGTACTGGCTATCAATTCGGCTTCTTTAGAGCCATCGATAATTTGGATGTTAATTCCTGTTTTCTTTTTAATCGCTTCTACTATTTCTTTCCCGTTTTCAGCTTCACGCATGGCAGACGTAGCAACCGCCATATATTTTTTAACTTCGTGGGCTTTCATCAAATATTTAAATCCCATCATGGTATCAATCAATCGGCGTTTATTGCGTTCGGACACCTTGCCGGTTACAAAAACATCCGCCCCCAAACGGATAGGCACCCGCACCAAAGAAACTTTTTTAAATTTTACCTTTTTGCCGTTTTCAATTACATTGCTGATTAACAACCGAACGGCATTGGAACCTATATCAATAGCGGCATATTTTTTTATTTTCATTCCGAATAAACTTGTTTGACTTCAAAATTACAATATTTTTTGAAAGGAAAAGTTTTTTGTTTATGTACAAAAATATTTTTAATCATTATCAAAATTATATGCAGAATAGCAGAATTATTATATGAACCACTAAAACGCACTTGACACTTTTTCGCTTTCCATTTCGCACTACAGTATTCCTCAAAAGAAGCCGGTCATTTCGATATATCTTCCCGACGCATGTCGGGATCATCAGGACATTCAATGACTTATGTCCTCATTTCCTCATTTCATTATTTCATCAATTTATCTCATATCCAATCCGCACTTTATCGCTTTTTCGCTTTCCACTTCGCACTATTGTATTTCTCACTTCATCATTTCTTCAATAAAAAACTCAAATTCAAGTCTTAAAAACTCGTATATTTGCAAAAGTTAAAAAATACCGACAATTATGTTTGATAATTTAAGTTCAAAATTAGATAAAGCCCTACATGTATTAAAGGGACACGGACGTATCACGGAAGTCAATGTCGCCGAAACCATGAAAGAAGTGCGTCGTGCTTTGCTCGATGCCGATGTCAATTATAAAATAGCCAAACAATTTACCAACCGTGTTAAAGAAAAAGCTCTGGGTCAAAACGTTTTGACGGCTTTAAAACCCGGGCAGTTGATGGTCAAAATAGTGAAAGACGAATTGACCGAACTCATGGGTGGACAAGCCGAAGGACTGAACTTGACCGGCACACCAACTGTTATTTTGATGTCCGGTTTGCAAGGTTCCGGTAAAACAACTTTTTCGGGTAAACTGGCCAATTGGCTCAAAAGCAAAAAAACCAAGCAGCCATTGTTGGTTGCTGCCGACGTCTATCGACCTGCAGCTATTGACCAATTAAAAGTAGTTGGCGAACAAATAGGTGTCGATGTCTATACCGAACTGGAAAATAAAAATCCGGTTGAAATAGCCAAAAATGCCATTGCATACGCTAAGAAAAACGGCAAAAATGTTGTCATAATAGATACGGCGGGACGTTTGGCGGTTGATGAAGAGATGATGAACGAAATTGCGGCTATTCACAAGGCTGTCAAACCTCAAGAAACTTTGTTTGTGGTAGATGCGATGACCGGACAAGATGCCGTAAATACCGCCAAAGCTTTTAATGACCGCCTTGATTTTGAAGGGGTTATCCTAACCAAACTCGATGGTGATGCTCGTGGTGGTGCGGCTTTATCCATTAAATCCGTCGTCAACAAACCCATTAAATTTATCGGTACGGGCGAAAAAATGACAGATATCGATGTCTTTCACCCGGACCGTATGGCAGACCGTATCCTCGGTATGGGAGATGTGATTTCGTTGGTAGAACGCGCTCAAGAACAGTTTGATGAAGAAGAAGCCCGTAAATTGCAAAAGAAAATTGCTAAAAATCAATTCGGTTTTGACGATTTTCTCAAGCAAATTCAGCAAATCAAAAAAATGGGAAACATTAAAGATTTGATGGGCATGATTCCCGGCATGGGAAAAGCCATGAAAGGAGTCGATATAGACGATGACGCCTTTAAAGGCATTGAAGCAATCATTTATTCCATGACTCCTGACGAACGCCGTAATCCGGCAATCATCAACGGTAGTCGTAAAAAACGTATTGCCCGTGGTTCCGGAAGTAGTGTAACCGAAGTCAACCAATTGCTCAAACAGTTTAATCAAATGGCAAAAATGATGAAAATGATGCAAGGTGGTAAAGGCAAAGCCATGATGAATATGTTTAAAGGTATGCGATAACTTAACAGAAAGTCCCTAGTAGAAAGTAACAAGTGCGAATGTATCAAAAAAAATTGAACTGTTATTTCGAACAAACATGGCATGAGTGATAGCTTGTCCCGATTGATCGGAGAGAAATCTTAATTTTCATTTTCAACTTTTAATAATCAACCATGATATTAATAGACGGCAAAAAAACAGCAGCTGATATTCGTGAAGAGATTAAAAACGAAGTCACGGAATTAGTCAAACAAGGCAAACGTCCGCCGCATTTGGTAGCGGTTTTGGTCGGTAATGATCCGGCTAGTTTGGCTTATGTGGGTAGTAAAGAACGGCTGTCTAAAAAGGTAGGATTTAACTCAACTTTATGGCATTTTGACGATCAAATTACTGAAGCTGAATTACTAAAAACGCTTGACAAACTCAATCGTGATAAAACGGTTGATGGTTATATTATACAATTGCCTTTACCGGCACATATTGATGAACAAAAAATCATTATGGCTATTGACCCCAACAAAGACGTCGATGGTTTTCATCCGCTTAATTTGGGTAAAATGTTAGCACAAATACCCGGTTTCCTTCCGGCGACACCTTATGGTATTATGGAATTAATTGAGCGCTACAAGATTGAAACTTCCGGAAAAAACGTTTTAATTATCGGGCGCAGCTTAATTGTAGGTCGTCCGTTGAGTATTTTGATGAGTCAAAAACGATCCGGTGGGAATGCAACAGTTACTCTGGCACATAGCCGTACCAAAAATATCAAACAATTGGCGCAACAAGCCGACATCATCGTTACGGCATTGGGTAAGCCCCATTTCTTAACCGCTGACATGGTTAAAGACGGTGTCGTCGTTATCGATGCCGGCATCAACAGTGTGGCTGCACCCGATACTAAACGCGGTTATAAACTTGTTGGTGATGCCGATTTTGAAAATATCAGTAAAAAAGCTGCTTATATGACACCTGTTCCGGGCGGTGTTGGTCCCATGACCATTGCCATGTTGCTCAAAAATACGTTGCAAGCATATAAATTAGTTGAAAGTGGAAAGCGGTAAAGTGCAACATCCGACATCGGACATCCGGCTATCAAATAACCAAATAACCAAAAAAAACTAGAAATTAGAAGTATTATGTAATCATCAAAAAACGAAGTTTTCTTTGAAAAGAAAATCCGCACTTGGCACTTTACACTAGGCACTAATAACTTATTTAACCAATTAATCATGTCCTCAAAATAAGGTACAATATTTGTATAATGTTTTAAAAAATATAAACATATGAAACGAATTGCTTTTCTTTTTATTTTGATTTTTACCGGACAAATCTTTTTTGCCCAAGATACTTTAAAAGTCAAATTGCATCCGGCCAAACAATACCCATGGACGGTTTTGTATCAACTAAAAGATGTCAGACAAAGTTATATCGACAATAAACAACAAAATAAAGATAGTGCTTTTATATACCAAATGCAACATCTAGCCCCCGGTATGTACTTGTTGATGTATGATATGGATAGTCAAAATTTTGTGTATTTTGTTTACAATCATGAGTCCGTTGAACTGGAAGTTTTTCCCAAAGAACACAATAAGATTTTGATTCATCGGTCAAAGGAAAACAAAGTATTCTTACCTTTTGCCGGCAAACATAACAGGTGGGTGGCAATGCTCAATAAACTGGAAAAAAAATTGGATAATGACCTTTTGACGGCTGATGATAAAAAAGCTTTTAAAAAACAAAAATATTTACTCAATCAGCTACAAATCAATTATTTAAAAAAAGCAAAAGGATTATTGGTGCAAAAATATATCAGAGCAATGGCCGAATATTATCCCGATATAAATTTGCCAAAAACCGACTATTGGAAAGATAAAAAAGCCCATTATTTTGCAAATTTGGATTTTAATGATATGGATTTGCAACATTCCAATATTCTGATTCATAAAATTAACACCTATGTGTTTGATATTGATCCGCCCAAAGACCCTAAAACCAAACATTTGGAATACATGAAACGGATTGAAACAATTTTGCCCAAAATCAAGGATCAAACTTATCGGGACAATGTAATCATTTCTTTGACAAATTCATTTATCAATGTCGATGGACGTGTTACCAAAATGTTGATAGAAAAATATATCAACAAAATGCCCGAAAAGGATAAAAGCCATATCAATATCAAAAGTATTTTAGACCAAGTCGGGATTACGGTAGGAGAAAAAGCACCCGATTTTACTTTTACCGATTTTTTAAATAAAAAACACAGACTGTCTAAAATTGTTCCCAAAAAACCTTATACTCTATTGATTTTTTGGAGTGCCACTTGTTCGCATTGTTTGCACGCCATGCCCATTGTCAAAAAAATGATGCAAAACCGTAAAGATTTTAACGTGGTTGCCATTGGATTGGAATATGAAAAATATCCTTGGAGCGTAGAACAACAAAATTATCCCGATTATTACCACGGATTAAAACTCAATAAATGGAAAAATCCTATTGTCAAAACCTATGGGGTTCATGCGACACCGACCTTTTTTATCTTGAATCAGCAAGGCGAAGTAATTGCCAAGCCCTATGAAGTGGAAGATATTGAAAGTTGGTTAAAAA
>WFZY01000287.1 GCA_015489265.1 Flavobacteriaceae bacterium
AATTTCAAATGAAAAAAGTATTTTTAATTTTTGCGTTGTTGTTTTTAACAAAAGCTACTTTTGCGCAGTTCAATATTCTAAACGCCAAAGATCCATCTGAAATCGGCTTAAAAAATGATAAACAAAAGAAAATGGATTTTAGTTTACCATTGCCTTATCCTTATACCGAAGATAGGGATGTGCTTTGGGGTAAACAAGTATGGGAACGCGTTGATTTAGATGAACGTTTTAATCTACCTTTGTATTATCCTACAGATACTTTAGCTTCTGTGCCTAATGTACGGTCATTATTTGACGCTTTATATTCCGGTATTACTAGAGGTAAAATTACCAAAGTTTATGCAGATTCTTATTTTACCCAAAAACTGAGTTTGAATGAGATTAAAGAACGTATGACCGCTATTGACACAACTGATGCGGGTCGGGATCAATATAATGATGAAGGCAAGGTGGATGCGCAATATATTAATGAATTTCATGTTAATTCCGAAACCATTGAAGAATTCCATTTCCGTGGTATATGGTATTTTGATGCCAAATATGGTGAGCTCAAATATCGTTTACTCGGTATTGCACCTGTTGCAGTTGACCCTAAAGGTATGGCTGCAGGTGTGACCCCAGATTTGGTTGAAGTATTTTGGGTATTTTATCCGGATGCACGCTTAACTTTGCATGACTTTTATGCCTTTAATCCACGTAATACGATGCATCCCATTGATTATGACCATCTTTTAAATGCCAGACGTTTTAGCGGTATCATATATAAGGAAGATAACGTCTATGGAGATCGCGAAATTAAAGAATATATCCATGATAATGCTCTAAGACAGTTGCTCGAATCGCAACGAATTAAAAGCAAGATTCGTGAATACGAAGAAGATATGTGGAACTACTAAAGTACTTTTTTCTTAATAATATTAACATCCATCCTCTTTTCAGGGTGGATGTTTTTTATACGTGTACCAAATGTCTGGTATAATTTTATTATTTTTGTCCTAAAGCAAATTATGATGAGAGATAAATTACAATTGATAAAAAACCGGTTTGATGAGGTATCGGATTTAATCATTCAACCGGATATTATTTCTGACCAAAAACGTTATGTCGCCATAAATAAAGAATATAAAGATTTAGAAAAATTAATGGCAAAAATCAAGGAATATGAAGCTTTGGAAGATAGCATTAATGAAGCCAAGGATATACTAGCTGCAGAATCTGATCCGGAAATGATAGAAATGGCTAAAATGGAACTGGATGAAGCGCAAAAGCGTTTGCCGGAATTGGAAGAAGAAATTAAATTCATGCTAATTCCCAAAGACCCCGAAGATGCCAAAAATGTTATTGTCGAAATTAGAGCCGGTACCGGTGGTGATGAAGCCAGTATTTTTGCCGGTGATTTGTACAGAATGTACACCAAATATGCCGATAAAAAGGGCTGGCGTACCGAAATTGTCGATTTTAACGAAGGTACATCTGGTGGGTTTAAAGAAATGATTTTCAAAATAACAGGTGACGATGTTTACGGTACTATGAAATATGAAGCCGGTGTCCACCGCGTACAACGCGTACCGCAAACCGAAACCCAAGGTCGTGTGCATACATCTGCAGCAACGGTTATGGTATTGCCCGAAGCCGAAGAATTTGATGTAGAAATCAATCCGAATGATATTCGTAAAGACTTGTTTATGTCGTCTGGTCCGGGTGGACAGTCGGTCAATACGACCTATTCGGCGGTACGTTTGACGCATATTCCTACCGGCATAGTGGCGCAATGTCAAGATCAAAAATCGCAACACAAAAATTATGAAAAAGCGCTAGGGGTTTTAAGATCAAGACTTTATGAAATTGAATTGAAAAAACGACAAGAAGCCGATGCCCAGTTTAGAAAATCTATGGTGTCAAGCGGCGACCGGTCGGCAAAAATACGGACGTATAACTATCCGCAAGGCAGGGTAACCGATCATAGAATTAACTTGACCTTATACGACTTGCAAAATATCATTAACGGTGAACTGGATAAAATCATAGATGCGTTGCGTTTAGCCGACAATACCGAAAAACTGAAAGCCGCCGGTGAACAATTATAATTTATGCCAAAAATCAATCTGAAAGATCAATTAGGACAACAAATCTTGTTCAATAAGCCGCCTGAGAAAATAATATCCTTGGTGCCGTCCATGACTTATTTACTGTTTGCATTGGGCTTAGATAATGAAGTAGCCGGTATCACACGATTTTGTAAACTGCCGGAACATTGGAAAAAACAAAAAACTATTGTTGGGGGTACTAAAGATGTTAAAATAGACAGAATTGCCAATTTGAAGCCGGGTATTATTTTAGCCAATAAGGAAGAAAATACTAAAGAAATTGTGTTTGAATTGCAAAAAATTGCTCCGGTTTATGTATCGGATATTCAAGATTTGGAAGATAATTACCGGCTTATAACCGATTTGGGAAAAATATTTAATATTGAAGCAACGGCACAAAAACTCAATCAAAACATTCAAGCGGCACAATCCGATTATAATCAATATAAAAAATCACTTAAAAAAACAGCTTATTTTATTTGGAAAGATCCTTGGATGACTATTGGTGGTGATACCTTTATCAACTATATGTTGCAAGCAGCCGGTTTTGACAATATCTTTACCGGTAAGTCACGTTATCCGGAAGTCGATTTGCAACAGTTACAGGCGCTTGAACCCGAAGTCATTCTATTATCATCAGAACCTTATCCTTTTAAAGAAAAAGAACAAAAATATTTGCAAACTTTGTTCCCAAAAGCTTGTGTATTATTGGTTGAAGGTGAGCCATTTACTTGGTTTGGCGCCTATCCGTTACGAGCTTTTGCGTATTTTCATTCTTTACAAAAACAAATTGATTTATGCATACAAGAGAAGAAAAACTAGCAGCTCTCGGACGTTTACTGGACATCATGGACGACTTACGTGTGGGCTGCCCATGGGATAAAAAGCAAACCAATGATAGTTTGCGGCATTTGACTATTGAAGAAGTTTATGAGCTGGCTGATGCTATTTTGGAAAACGATACTGAAAATATTAAAAAAGAACTGGGCGATTTATTGTTGCATATCGTATTTTATGCCAAAATAGGTTCTGAAACCGGTGATTTTGATATTGCCGATGTCGCCAATGCTATTAGCGAAAAACTGATTTATCGCCATCCGCATATTTATGGGGATGTCAAAGTGAAAGATGAAAAGGAAGTTAAAGAAAATTGGGAAAAACTCAAACTTAAAGAAGGTAAAAAATCTGTTTTGGAAGGTGTCCCTAAATCTTTGCCTGCTATGGTAAAAGCTATGCGGATTCAAGAAAAAGCTAAGGGAGTCGGCTTTGATTGGGACCATGCAGATCAAGTCTGGGAGAAAGTGCAAGAAGAATTAGCCGAATTTAAAGCGGAAGTCGCCAAAAATGACCGTGAAAAAATGACCGAAGAGTTTGGCGATGTTTTATTTGCCTTGATAAATTATGCGCGTTTTCTTGATATCAATCCGGAAACGGCTTTAGAAAAAACCAATAAAAAATTTATCAAACGCTTTCAATATCTTGAAGAAAAAGCTAAAAAAGAAGGCAAAGACCTGAAAAATATGAGTTTGGAAGAAATGGAAGCTTATTGGAACGAAGCTAAAAAATAATTAAAATAAATGTCAATACGTTATCATTTTACCATTATGTTTTTCCTTTTGGTTACTGTGTTTTCGGTAGCCCAAGAGCAACCTGCTGATAGTGTATTGAATTATGTGGTAACCCACAAAATTGTCGATAATAACCGGCTTAATCAATTATTGTATAAAATAAAAAAAGATTCTACTCAGATTAAACAGCTGATTGCTTTGAGCCGTCAAAAAGATTTTCCGGAAGGTGAAATTTTCGGATACAACATGCTCGGTAAATTGTATCGTATCAACGCCGACTATTCCAAAGCCATTTATTATCATCAAACAGCTTATAATCTGGCTGAGAAAATCGGTGATTTGTATAATCAAGTTTACAGTTTAAATATGATAGGAGTGGTTTATCGCCGGATGGAT
Organism: Flavobacteriaceae bacterium; assembly: GCA_015489265.1. Lineage (GTDB taxonomy): Bacteria > Bacteroidota > Bacteroidia > Flavobacteriales > Flavobacteriaceae > WGBX01. The sequence continues at coordinate 4,052 of WFZY01000287.1, forward strand.
GCTGTCAAATCGGCATTGGAATATCACAACAAAGCGCTTAATTTAGCCCTTAATGCACCGGATAAAGACAAGGAAATTTGGGAAAATATTGCCATTTCTCATAACAGTATCGGCAATATTTATCTCTTGTTACAGCGTGATGATTTGGCATTGAAACATTTTTTAAAAGCTTTGGAAATCGAACGAAAATATCAAAATTTGTTAGGACTGGCAATCAATTATCAAAATATCGGTTCTATTTATGAACGCAAAGGAGATTACAACAAGGCATTAGCTTATTATCAAAAATCATTGGATTATAATGATCAAATTCATTCCAAAGTCGGAAAAATAATCTGTAATACAAGTATTGGCAATTTGTTTTTAAAAAACGGCGAAATCCGAAGGGCTGTTGGTATTATTAAGCCCAATTTAGACCTTGCCAAGCAACTGGGTGATGCCTACTATATAGCTGATATATATGTCAATTTGGGCAAAGCTTATCTGAAAAACCGGCAATATAAAAAAGCAGAAGACAATCTTTTGAAAGGATTGCGCATAGCACTTGACAAGAACATTCCGTCCGTAGCACAAGAAGCTTACAAAGAGTTTTCCATTTTAAAAGAGAAACAAGGCAAGTACAAAGAAGCTTTATTTTTTCACAAAAAATTTAATGAAAAACAAAATGAAATTTTAAATGAAAAAAACAGACAGCTGGTTTCCGATGTCATCATCAAACAGATAAAACTCGAAAACAAACAAAAAATGACGGCTTTGGGTCAAGAAAATTTAATTGTCAAGAAGAAATTGAATCGTACCAAAAAATCTTTTTATTATACCTTAATGATTCTGCTGTTTATTTTGATTTTGGGTAGTATTTTTTATAAACAAAGACAACTTAACAACGAACGTAAGTTGATGAATCTTGAGCAAAACTTATTGCGGGCACAGATGAATCCGCATTTTATTTTTAATTCGCTCAACTCTTTAAAAATGTTTATTATTCAACAAAAACCTAAGGAAGCAGTTGTTTATTTGAGTACATTTTCTAAATTGGTTAGAACTATTTTACAATCAACCATTGATAAAGAAACCAGTTTAAAGAATGAAATAGAAACACTCAAAATGTATGTATCGATAGAAAATATTCGGTTTTCGGACAAAATAAATTTTAACATCAATGTTTCTGAAGATTTGGATTTGGAACATCTGAAAATTCCACCGCTTTTAACACAACCTTTTATTGAGAATGCCTTATGGCACGGGCTATCGCCTAAAGAAGGTGAAAAAAACTTAACCATTAATATTTATCCTAAAGATGAGATTTATTTTGTGATAGAAATTATTGACAATGGGGTAGGACGCAAACGGGCGGCTGAAATTAAAGCAGCGCGTACCTTTAAACGGGAGTCGGTAGGGATAAAACTTTCGGAAGAACGTTTGCGATATTTTACTAAAAATTATGCGGCAGATTATCAAATCAAATTTGAAGATTTATATGATGAAAATGGTAATCCGGCAGGAACCAAAGTTATTATTGTAATTCCGTTTAAACGTAAATGAAATTAGTCATAGACATAGGAAACTCTAATGTGGTTGTTGGTTTAAACAAAGCCGGCACGTGGTTGCATATTTGGCGGTTTAAAACCGATAAACAAGCCAAAGCTTTAGATTACGGTATCAAACTGCTAAATGTTTTATGGGATGCCGGAATTAGTGTAGACCGGATATCTTACAAAATCTTAAGTACTGTGGTGCCGGAACTAAAAGCGGAATTTATAAAAATGCTCGACAACCTTAATGAGGCTCCGACATTGGCGCTCGAAAAAGACAAGTTTCAATTTTTAAATTTGACTATTCCGGCAGCGGAAGAAATAGGAACGGATTTGGTAGCCAATGCTTTAGCAGTCTATAATTTATATCAAACCAATGCCATTATAATTGATTTTGGAACCGCTTTGACCTTTACGGTTGTCAATAAAACCGGTAGAATACTTGGTGTTAATATAGCACCGGGATTAAAAACGGCGATGAATGCTTTGGGTGATAAAACTTCACAATTGGATAGTGTCCCATTGGTATTGCCGGATAATCCTTTAGGAACCAATACTGAAACCGCTATTCAGAATGGTGTCTTGCTGGGTTACATCGGCTTAATTTCGTATATGATAAAACAAATCAAACAAGTTTTTGATGAGGAGTATCAGGTTATTGTAACGGGTGGTTTAGTCCATGTCTTAAAAGATAAATTACCGCAAATAGATAAGGTTGTTCCTAATCTAACCTTAGATGGTTTAGCACTTTTACCGCAGTTTATTAAATCCTAATTTTTCCTGAAAACTTTTTCAAAATTCAAACTTATTTGTTGTTGTAAATGCTTTGAGCTTATTTCCTTTATGCTTGCGGCTTTTTTATAAATCCTTTTGATGTCATAAACTGTTTGGTCATCGGTTTCTAAAAAAAGCCGGTTAAGCGGAATCTGTTTAAGTGCTTCCCTGTTTTTTTTACTTTTAAATAGCTGCGCCCCAAAAGAAAGATAAAAACCGGCTTCTATAAGCTTACGGGCTAATTCGGCATTTTTACTATAACCATGAATAATCCAATTTGATTGCGGTTTAAATGTCTTTTTAATAGAAAATAACTTGTCAAAACATTTGACGCAATGAATGATTAAAGGTTTATGATATTGTTCTGATAAACGGGCTTGTAACAAAAAGATGTCTTGTTGTTTGGCAATATCATATTGCTTGAGAATTTTGGGCATCAAATCCAGTCCGCATTCGCCTATGGCAATACATTTATCTCGTTTGATGATGGTTTTAAGTTCCGAAAGTATTGATTTGCTTTCGTCAATATACCACGGATGAATACCGATGGAAAAAATATCATGATTTTCAATCGTATCCAGTCCGAGAATATGGTTTTTTACGGCAAGTATATTGTCATCATTAGGTGTTTGATGCGTGTGTATGTCAATGTATTTGTTCATCAATGCAATTTAGCAAAAATATTATTTGTTAAGGATTTAATAGTATTTTAAATTGCTTAAAAAAAATCCCAAGCTAAAAAAGCTCGGGATTCTAAAAGTTTATATTGAGTTTATAATCCAGTGTCAAGTTTCCACTTTCCACTTCTCACTTTCAACTAATTTAGTCTAACCATTTGGTAAAGAAATCCATCATGGCTTCCTTTAAATCGTAGTGTAAGCGGATATAAGTACGCATTTCATCACGAAGGGGAATTTGCTCTCGGTACAATCTACCATCAAGTGGTTCGTTGATGTCGGCGGTTTTAACCGTCAAGCGTTTTTGTTTGATTTTATGTAAAAGATCAGAAATAACCTTTCTTTCTCTTAAAATTTTATTTTGAAAGCTTTCCAATTCTATTAAAGCTTGTTTATCAAGATTTTTACGAGCGGCTACTTCATCCAATTTTTCTTGAAAAGTGTCCATTTCATCTCTATGAAATTTCAATTCTCTTTTCCAAGTATCTAAGTTAAATTCCAAATCACTAAGATAATTTACTTTTTGCTCCATAATTCCAAATTTTTATGAGTTATTTTGTGTCTATAAAATTATAACATTTTTCTTAAAATGAAAAAATTATTTTCCGATTTTAACCAATTCAACTTTAAAGATTAAATCGGAGTTGGGTGGAATAACACCGCCGGCACCACGTTCGCCATAACCTAAATGCGGTGGAATAAACAAATATGCTATGCTACCTTCTTTGAGTTGCATGATACCTTTGTCCCAACCGGCAATTACACGTCCTTTACCTACTTGAAACCCAATAGGTTGACCGCGATCGTAGGAGGAGTCAAATTTGGTGCCGTCGGGCAGGTAACCGGTATAATGGACTTGTACCCATTCGCCGGCTTTGGGTTTTCTACCGGTGCCTTCTTTTTCAATTAATATTTTTAATCCGGAAGGATCTTCCTTGGCTTGTGCTTTCTTAGCAGCCAAATCTGCAGCTAATTTCTTTTTAGCTTCATTTTTCTTTTGTTCGGCAGCTGTTTTTTCTTTCATATAATCATTAAAGACCTTAACGGCATCAAATTTTTTGGCATCTTTACCTTTTCTAATGATAGTAACTTTTCTGATAGTATCCCCTTTTCTAATCTTCTGGACTACATCAAAACCTTTGACGGTATAGCCAAATACACTATACTTACCATCTAAAAAAGGGGTGTCAGCCAAAGTGATAAAAAACTGACTGCCATTGGTATCAGGTCTATTTTCTCTAGCCATTGATAAGGCTCCTTTGGTGTGTTTGAGGTCGGATATTTCATTTTTAAATTGATACCCCGGACCACCTTGTCCGTTACCCAAAGGATCGCCACCTTGAATGACAAAATCTTGTTGCGCCCCTGTTGCTTTGCTGACGACGCGATGAAAAGTCAAGCCGTCATAAAAGGGCTTACCTTTATATTCTTTTTTGACATAAGGGTTGGTACCTTCTGCCAAGGTTACAAAATTGGCTACTGTTACCGGTGCTTTATCCGGACGCAATTGCAATAAAATATTGCCTTTGTCTGTTTGCAGTTCGGCATACAATCCGTCTTTTAAGTCGGGATATTTAGATGATTTACATCCGCTTAAGCCTACAATCAATACTAATAAAATCCAGTTGATTTGTTTCATAATTATTCTGTTTTTTGTTTGTCTATCTTTTTAATTTTTAGTTCAACAATTAAAGGAATATTGGTTCCTATCTTTTTTTCATCTCCATGAAATCCGTAGGCAGCACTAGATGGAAAAATAAATACAGCCACTTCGCCTTCTTTGAGTAGTTTTACGGCTTCTCGAAATCCTCTAAAATAATTTTCGTGATCGACACGATAGGTTTTGTCACCGATTTCATCAAAACTGTAAATGATATTACCACTCAAATCTTTGATTTCGTAGTTGAGTAAAACTTGATCACCGGCTTCCGGTGTTTTTTTTGCCGTTTGGTTTTGTTGCAGATAATAATACCAAAATCCATTACCGGAATTGATATAATGATGAATTGTATCTTTTGCAATCATTTCTGATATATAAGCTTCTTCGCGCCGGTTGAGTTCCTGATTATGTCGCACCGATTCCATATCAATATGTGATTTTTGGTGTTGTACCGGTTCACGAGCAGCCTGATTGTTGTTTTTACACGACCAAAAAAGTATAACGATACTGAAATTTAAAAATATTTTAATCATTTTTGGCTTGTAATTCGGTTATAAATTCGGGTAATTTTTCTAAAAATAATTGGACGGCTTCATCCAAATTTGTTTGGGTTCTGCCTCCGGCAGCATTTTTATGTCCACCACCATTAAAATATCTTTTGGCAAACGCATTTGCCGGAAAATTACCTTTAGAACGGAAAGAGATTCTGACTCCTTCTTGCTCATTCTCTAAAAACATCACGGCAAAATCGGCATCTTTAAGTGATAAACCATAGTTGACAAAACCCTCGGTATCTCCCTTTTGATAGTGGTGTTTTTTTAAATCGGACCGGCTCAGGGCAATATAAGCGGTTTTATATTGCGGTAAAAAGATGAGTTTGTTAAGAGCTTCACCTAATAGATGTAACTTATCTAATGAAAATGAATCATAGATTTTGATTTGTATGTCATTGTGATTGATGCCTTTTTTCATCAAATCGGCGGCAATACACATGGTATGAGGGGTTGTATTTGGAAATTTAAAAGAGCCGGTATCTGTCATAATGCCGGTATATAAGCAAGTTGCCATATCTTGGTCTATAAGATTTGATCCGTCCAAAGCTGAAATAAAGTCATAAACCATTTCACTGGTAGAACTTTTAGAGGAGTCCGAAAGTTTGAATTTGGCATAATCAGCCGGTTCCAAATGGTGATCTATCATCACAAATGTTCGGTCTTTTAAAGTTTTTAAGTATTTTTCAAAATCTTTCCCAACGCGGGATAAATCGTTAAAATCCAAGGTGAAGATTAGCTGAGAATTTTTTAATATTTCTTGTATTTTTTGAGTTTGTTGTTCAAAAATTAAAACATCATTAATACCCGGAAGCCATTTAAGATAATTAGGAATTTCATTAGGCGAAACCAAATCAACTTTAATATCTCGTTTTTGCAAATATTGTTTTAATGCCAAACCCGACCCCAAAGCATCACCATCCGGATTGCGATGAATAATTATGGCACTTTGTTGTATTTGTGTCAATAAGTGTTTTAAGGTATCCGGAATTTTTATCATTCATCTTAATTTAATTGACAAAAATACGAAATTATTAAGAAGTTTTGACGAGAATTTTTAAGAATAATTGTAATAGCCGGTTCTTAGTAATTTGCAGCCAACTTTTAAGCTTTGACAATTTTAGTACCGTCTTGATTTTTGATACCCTTTAAATCGGTAACTAAAACTTCCTTGCCACCGGCTTCAATAAAATCAATAGCAGCTTGGATCTTTGGCGCCATATTACCTTCACCGAATTTACCTTCTTTCATATATTTGGCTGCCTCTTGTATATTGATGGTTTTAAGGGCTTGCTGGCGGTCTGTCCCATAGTCGAGATATACATAAGGGACATCGGTTAAGATGATAAACTGGTCGGCATTGATTTGTTTGGCCAGTAAAGCGCTTGCCAAATCTTTGTCGATAACCGCTTCTGCACCATGTATGGTGTTGCCTTCAATGGTAACCGGTACCCCTCCGCCACCTACTGCTATTACAATTGCACCGCTTCGTGCTAATGTGTTTATGGTATTTTTGCTGATAATATCTACCGGTTTAGGAGAAGGTACAACTCGTCGCCAGCCGGTTTTGCCATTTTTGGTTTCTTGTTTAAAAACCCAGTTTTTTTCTGCTTGCATTTTTTTGACTTCAGCCAAATCATAGTAGGTTTTTCCAACGCGTTTGGTCGGATTTTGAAAGGCAGGATCATCTATGGCAACTTCTACCATAGTGTTGGTAGAAATGACTTCGCGTGTGATATTATTTTGGTGTAACAGACTAAAGAGTTCACTTTGTATCAAATAGCCTATTTCGCTTTGTGTATCGGCAACCGCTACATCTAATGGTACTTGCGGAATATTGTAAATTTGTTCACCGGCATCATTTTTTAATAAAATATAACCAACTTGCGGTCCATTACCATGTGTAATTATCAAATTATGCCCTTCATTTATGATAGGAAAAATATTTTTTAAGGTTTCTCTGACATTCAAATTTTGTTCAGTAATACTTCCTTTTTGTCCGTTTTTGAGCAATGCATTGCCACCGAGGGCTATGATGATTAATTTTTTAGTCATTTTTTATAAATTAAGGAATGCGAATTTAAGAAAAAATTTTATTCTGAATTAATTGAAAAATAAAATAGATCCGAAGGTAGATTTATCCAACAAATCCAACATTTAGAAAGATAAAATAAGCTATTTATTTGCTAGTGCCTACCCGATAAATTCTTGGAAGTCTAATCTTTTTATCTGATATTTGTAAAAAACACTAAATCATGCCCTTAAAAACCATACAACAACAAGTCGATGATTGGATTAAACAATATGGTGTGCGATATTTTAACGAGCTTACCAATATGGCTATTTTAACCGAAGAAGTGGGCGAAGTAGCACGTATTATGGCACGACGTTACGGAGAACAGTCAGAAAAAGAAACGGATAAATCAAAAGATTTGGGTGAAGAACTTGCCGACGTATTATTTGTATTGACAGCCATTGCCAATCAAACCGGTGTAGATTTGCAAGCGGCATGGGAACAAAAAATGCAAATCAGAACCCGGCGTGATAAAGAACGGCATCGCCGTAATCAAAAATTGCAATAATCAGATAATTAGTGATAGCAGCTTTTATGGATATAAAAAGTGTATTTTTGTCAAAAACGAATTAGAGAAATTATATGGATTTTACGCTGTTTAAATATTTGACCGGTTTTTTTATTGTTTCAATTGCGGCATTTCAAATTGCCAAATTCTTGCAAAAGAAAATCCATTTTCCGCTGATAACCGGTTTGATATTGACCGGTATTTTAGCCGGTAGCTCTTTTTTGGGTTTTATACCCGATCACGCTTTGCCCAAATTGAATTTTTTAAATGAAATTGCTTTGGCAATTATCGCTTTTTCTGCCGGTGCCGAATTGCATTTAGAAGAACTACGCAGCCGTTTGAACAGTATCAAATGGATGAGTATTGCCCAACTTCTGATCACTTTTATAGTCAGTAGCATATTTGTGTTTTTTATAGCCGGACATATTCCGTTTATGAATGGCATGGACTTTAAGGTGCGTGTAGCTATAGCACTTCTTTTCGGAACTATTTTTGTGGCGCGTTCGCCTTCGTCGGCTATAGCCATTATCAATGAAATGCGGGCGCGCGGTCCTTTTGTTAAAACGGCTATGGGGGTTACGGTTGTAATTGATGTATTAGTCATCATTCTTTTTGCCGTTACCTTTGCTATCGTTAAAACTATTATTAGCGGAGAAGCGCTAAATCTGAATTTTTTAATCGTTTTATTGCTTGAAATTACTGTTTCTATCATTTTAGGTTGGGTTTTCGGTAAAATTTTAAAAGGACTTTTACAAACCAACTTGCCGTTTTATTTTAAAGCGGTTATGATTATCGTCATTGGGTACAGTATTTATTTACTGAACCACTGGGTGAGTCATCAAGCCCATTTGGCCGGACATCATTTTGAGTTGGAAGCATTATTAATAGCCATTATCGCAAGTTTTTATGTAACGAATTACACAACGTATAATCATGAGTTTGAAGAGATTATCAACCGGATTAGTCCGTATATTTATATCGTCTTTTTTACTTTGACCGGTGATTCTTTATCCTTGCAAACCTTGATTCATGTATTGGGAATTGCACTCATTTTGTTTGCGGTACGGATACTGTCATTAATCATAGGTGGGTATTTTGGTACTTGGGCAGCCAAAGATGAAACTAAATATGCCAAAATGGCTTGGATGCCTTATGTAACGCAAGCAGGCGTTGCAATTGGTTTAACGACCATGGTTTCTGAAACTTATCCGGAATGGGGACATGAATTTGAAACCATAATCATAGCCATTATAGTTTTAAATCAAATTATTGGACCACCGTTATTTAAGTGGGCGATTAAATATGTAGGCGAAGCACATCAAAAACAAGAATATCACGCTACTCAAACCCAACATCAAGCGGTTATATTTAGTTTGGATAGTATTTCCTTAGCATTGGCACGACTACTGCAACAACAGGGTTGGTCGGTCAAAATTGTAACAACTCAAAAAGATTATAATGTTAATGATATCAAGGTCTTACAAGCTGATACTTATAACAAAAATAGTATTGCCAAACTGAATTTAGGGAATCCGGACAGTATTATTCTGTTGTATCCGGATGATGAGAAAAATTTTGAAATAGCCGAATGGCTCTATGAAACCATTGGGTCGCCCAATATGATTACCCGATTGGAATCCGGTTCGTTTGCTCAAAAATTTAAAGAAATAGGTGTAAAGGTCATAGAACCGACTGCTGCTATGGTCAACCTGTTGGATCACATGGTGAGAGCGCCCGAAGCAACGAATATCTTACTTGGGTTTGATAAAGACCAAGATACGATTGATGTTGAAGTTCGCAATCCGGATTTGCTGGGTTTGCGTATTCGTGACTTACACTTGCCGCAAGATGTCATCATCTTATCACTCAAGCGTCGTGGCAATACGGTTATTACTCATGGATATACACAATTGCGTTTGGGCGATATACTGACTTTTGTCGGGTCAAAAGAAAGCTTGGAACAAGTACGCATGCGTTTTGAATTTTCTTAAAAACCCAAAATCATTTTGGCAATGGTAAAAAAGATATAGATACCGAAAATATCGTTACTGGTGGTGATAAACGGACCGGTAGCGACGGCAGGGTCGATCCCGCGTTTGTGAAGAAATAACGGAATAAAAGTTCCGATTAACGATGCCATAATGATAACGGAAACTAACGAAATAGCTACGGTTATAGCCATTTTCAAGTCAAAACCCGTTAAGATATGTCCTAATAGAAATTTACCAATCAGCAATAAAATAATAGCTAATATGATACCGTTCATCAAGCTTAAGGATACTTCTTTAATCAGTCGTTTCCAAATAGAACCCGAAAGTGTTCCATTTGCCAATCCTTGTACGACTATAGCTGATGATTGTACACCGACATTACCGGCAGTTGCGGCGATAAGCGGTGTAAAGAAGAACAGAGTGCCGTATTGATTCATGGCATTTCCGAAACCACTTAAGACAATAACGCTGGCAAAACCACCAATCAGTGCTACGATTAACCATGGCAAACGGGCTTTCATCAGTTGTAAAATAGAGTCGTCGGCTTCAACGTCTTCGGAAATACCGGCAGCCATTTGGTAGTCTTTTTCGGCTTCTTCTTTGATATAATCAACGACATCATCAATGGTAATTTGCCCGACCAATCTACCCATTTCATCAACAACCGGTATGACAAACAAATCATATTTTTGCATGACACGAGCCACTTCATCTGCCGAATCGTTGACATTGACATAGTGAATATTGTCGTTATATACATCTTTTATCGGTGTTTTGGTCGAAGTGGTTAAGAGTTTTTTTAAAGACAAGCGTCCTTCCAGATGGTCTTCATCATCTACAACATAAATAGTATGGACTTTTTCCATTTCTTCGGCTTGTTTGCGCATTTCGGCAACGGCTCGCAGGACATTCCAATTTTCATTGACTTTGACAAATTCTTTTCCCATCAAGCCCCCGGCAGTGTCTTCATCATATCGCAACAATTCGACAATGTCTTTGGCATGTTCTTTATCATCAATATGTGAGATGACTTCCACCTTTTTATCTTCGGGCAGGTCGGCAATGATGTCGGCAGCATCATCAGTTTCCAACTCTTCAACTTCTTCTGCAATTTCTTTGGCTGAGAGATTTTCAAGTATTTTTTCTTTAAGGTCGTCGTCCAGTTCGGCTATAATATCAGCCGTCACATCACTGTCAAGCAACCGGATGACATACAATGCTTGGTCAAAATCGAGCTCATCCAGAATTTCGGCTAAATCGGCAGCATGCAGACCATCCAATAATTGCACAATACGGGCATTGTTTTTTTGTGCAATATATTTTTGAAGTTCTTCGGTAATATGTTGGTGTTCTTTAAAGGTCATTTTTAATCATTTGAGCCAATTTGACAAATTCTGCCGGTGACAGTTGTTCCGGTCTTTTTGCAAAGATACGAGCTTGTTTTAAATTATCACTCAAATTATAAGATTTTAAACTGTTTCGTAAAGTTTTGCGACGCTGGTTAAAGGCGGTTTTGACTAATTTTTTGAAATAATCATAGTCAATGTCCGGAAATTTTTCTTTACGCGTCAAGCGGATAACCCCCGACTTTACTTTAGGCGGCGGATTAAATACCTGTTCGTTGACGGTGAAAAGATATTCGGTATCATAATAAGTTTGAACTAAGACCGACAAAATCCCATAAGTTTTATTACCGGGTGGTGCTGTGATGCGTTCGGACACTTCTTTTTGAAACATGCCGGCAAATTCGGGAACCATGTCTTTGTGAGCCAGTACTTTAAAGACAATTTGCGTTGAAATATTGTAAGGAAAATTGCCGATGACGGCTATTTGTTTTCCTTGGAATAAGCTTTGTAAATCAATTTTTAAAAAGTCCGCTTCTATAATTTTGCCTTTTAATTCCGGAAACTGTTTTTGCAAATAGGTGACGGATTCTCTATCTATTTCAATGACAAATATGTCTTTATCGAAAGTTTTTAACAGGAATGCTGTCATAACCCCCATTCCCGGACCAATTTCCAAGATGGTATCATAGGTATTTTGTTTAAGCGTCTGTGCTATTTTTTGAGCAATATTTTTATCGGTCAAAAAATGTTGTCCCAGATGTTTTTTAGGCTTGACATTCATAATTGGTTATTTGAGAAAATGAGAATTGACTTTTTATTTTCCGCATAAGATACAAAAAAAGAGACATCCAATGATATCTCTTTTTTGTTTTTTTGAATCAAAATGATTTATTCTAAAATTATTTTTTGCGCGGCATTTTGATTACCGTTATCGATTCTGATAAAATAGACACCACGGGCAAAAGCGTTTACATCAATGGAATGATTAAATTGATCAGCAGGTTCAAATGTTTTTTGGTAAACTTCTCTACCGCTTAAATCATACATTTTAATCACAATATTTTCTGTTTTATTAATAACATCAAAACTGATATGAATATTTTTATTAGCCGGATTCGGATAAATATTCAAATTGGCTAAATTATTTTCGACAACATCACCTGACCCTTGAATAGTGAACCTGCCTTTTGCCACGTCAAAGAAATAATTATTATGGGCTTTGACCATAAAACGTCCCAAATTGGTATCTTGGTAATGCGGCACATTAAAGGTTGCAGAACCATTGTTAGGCATGTTACTGGCGACAGTTACAGGAAATGTAACACCATTGTCAATAGAAAACAAAATATCCACAGTAGCACAATTAACTAAGCCACCATCAGTTCCGGCAACATCCCAGGTTATGGTTTTTGGTGTACCTGCTTGTAAGGTTTCTCCACTACTCATATTGGTTATTCTAAAGGGACCGGTGTTTGCATCAATATTGAATTGTAAATAATTAAAAGGTGATTGACCACCACCGGGATGGTTATCTCTTACTGTAATAGCAAAGGTTAAAGTACGGTTTACTGAAGGCAACTTTTCCCAAGTATTACCATAGCTGTTGTTTAGAATATTGACCATTTTAGGAAAATATCTATTGTTGTTTGTAGTCGGATTATAAGTTCTAAAAGCAGGACCGGCAGTATTAGTCGGGTTGGGTACCCAAGACGTGGAGCTGCTATTAGGGACGGCATCTATTTGTTCCCAGCAATAGGTTAAGGCATCA
>WFZY01000288.1 GCA_015489265.1 Flavobacteriaceae bacterium
CAAAACTGGTTTCCAAATTTGATTGGTCATTGATATGCCAATAATCTGTTAATATAGCTGTGGGTTCAAAAATTCTTTTGATTCTGGCATTGCGTTGTTCCCCATCTTGATAACCCCAATACGAATTGTATTTGGTGCCTTTTAAATCAAACACTTCTTGTGTTTGAGGGGCTGATTTGCCACGTCTGTTTGGTGTTACAAAAGCGGTTAAATTAATGCTGTGTTTATCATTTAATTTTTTTTCAGCAGCAATAAATAAACTATTAGCATCGTAAAATGTGCCTTCAAAATGTCCTTCTTGAGCCCAACGACGAGAAGCCGATACTGCTAATGCCCATCCATTCGGCATCATGCCGGTAGCATAACTACCCATTACGCGGTTTCTGTAACTTCTGTTAGTAGCAGCATAAGAGATTTTTTTGCTTGCTCTGATTTGAGAAGCACGCAAAACAAAATTGGTTGTTCCAAGCAAACCTCCAAAATTATAATCGGAAGCTGACATACCTTTATAGGTTTCGCGATTTCTAAACATATCATTCAACCCACCCCATTCACTCCATTGGGGGCGGTAATCATAGGCTTTATTCATTTCAACGCCGTTCATTAATACAGAACCATATTTTGAGTCCAATCCTCTTAGTTTAAAACGCGCAGAGCTGAATTGATATGAAACGGCTCTGTCAAAAACATCCGATGATGCTTGTAACAAGCCGGAAATATTTTCAGAACCGGTATTGTCATCACTCAAATTTTCATCATCTAAACTGATGACCCCTTGTTCCTCTAAATCAGCAATGGAAGGGACTAAAATGACAGTTCCCAAATCAGTGGTTTTACCTTCAGTAATAACAACCGGAATATGTTGTTTATCATAGCCCTGTTGGTCTATAATTAAAACTTGTTCGCCAGTCGGCAAGAGGGTAATTTCAAAAGCTCCGGCACTATCAGTTGTTCTTTTTAAATCGGAATTTAAGACTTTGACAATGATACCGCTGATTGGTTTACCGGTATCGGCATCAATAATAATTCCTTTGACGTTTCCTTTATCATTTTGAGCATAAATCAATGAAAAAGAAAACAATAGAAATAAACTTATTAATTGTTTCAATTTTTGCATTTTGATATATTTTTGTTTTTATTTGATTATACTGCAAACTTACGGCTTTTTTTGATATTTATTTTGTAATTTTGACAGGTTTTGAGTTTTTATTAATCATAGGAATTCAATTTCATTTATACATTATATATATATAAACAAATTATTAAGAAATGAAAAAGATATTTATTACAGGATGGCTGTTCCTTTTCCTGTTTTCGTGTGGTTCTACTAAAATGACGAAACAAACTGGACAAAATACTAAAATTAATACAGGTAAGAAGTATTTGGCTCGAACGATAGCTTTTTACAATTTGGAAAATCTCTTCGACACGATTGATGATCCTAAAACTCGCGATGAAGATTTTACACCCAATGGTAGAGACCATTGGACAAGTGAGAAATATCATAAAAAACTGCATAATCTGGCAACTGTCTTAGCAGATATCGGTAAGAAAGAAACAGGAACCTCTCCTGCAGTTATAGGTGTAGCGGAAGTTGAAAACAGAGGTGTTTTGGAAGATTTACTTAAAACTCCTCCTTTAGCAGGACAACAATACGGTATTATTCATTTTGATTCACCGGACCGACGTGGTATAGATGTGGCATTGCTTTATAAAAAACGGTTTTTTAAACCGATTAATTTTAAAAAGTATCCATTGCTGATTTATGACAGTAGTACCGGAAAGCGAATTTATACCCGAGATCAATTGGTTGTAACGGGTATGTTAGATGGTGAAAAAATCCATTTTATTGTAGATCACTGGCCATCGAGAAGGGGAGGTGAAGCCAGAAGTCGCCCTAAACGGATTAAGGCAGCACAGTTGAGTAAAAAAATTGCAGATTCAATTATGCAAATAGAACCCAATGCCAAAATAGTTATGATGGGTGATCTAAATGATGATCCAAACAGTCCTAGTGTTAAACAAGTTTTTCAAGCTAAAGCGAACAAGAGTGAAGTTTTAGATGGAGGCTACTACAATGCAATGGCACATTTCTTTAATCGTGGTATCGGCACCTTGGCATATCGTGACGGTTGGAATTTGTTTGATCAAATATTGGTTTCATCCGGTTTATTAAAGAACACAAATGATTTTCAATTTCATTTTTGGAAATCCGGTATCTATAGTAGAGAGTTTATGAAAAACCGAAAAGGACGTTACAAGGGTTATCCTAAAAGAACTTTAGTAGGCGGACAGTTTATTGGTGGATATAGTGATCACTTTCCAACTTATATTATTGTTATAAGATCACTTGATTAAAACTTAATAAATACTTCAAAACAACAACGGCTTGGATAATTCCAAGCCGTTGTCATTTTAATAAAAAAGCTTGCCCGAAATGAACAAGCTTTTATGCGGAGAGTGAGGGATTCGAACCCCCGGTGGGTTGCCCCACAACGGTTTTCAAGACCGCCGCATTCGACCTCTCTGCCAACTCTCCTGAAGTCTTTATATAATATTTTGTAGCGAGGGCGGGAATTGAACCCGCGACCTCCGGGTTATGAATCCGACGCTCTAACCGTCTGAGCTACCTCGCCATAACGCTTACGGGCTGCAAATATAATAAGTTTTTTACGATTTTATGGTAAAAATAAAATTATTTTTTAACGCTTTTATAATGCTTTGTAAATGAGAAAAATATATTATTCAAATGGCTTATCCGGCTGGTTGATATAAGCCTTCTCGTCTTGGGACAATTGTAAAAAATCTGCTATTTTATCGGGATGAGGCTTTAAAAACAACATTAATAAGAGGGCATATCCCGCCAAAATCATATAACTTATATCATGATGTCCCATAAACCAAATGATATTAAAAAATCCAAAGCCCTCTATTAAAGCCATATTGATGATAAAAAATGTAAAATAGAGGTTTAATTTTTCTCTCATGTCCTTTTTTTGTTGTACAAGCGGCTTAAATATTTTCTTTATAAACCCATTGGCAAAGAATAGCAAAAAACCTATTATCAAACCTGTATAAAGCAAAGTTGAACCGGATTGTTCAGGAACAACAACTTGCTGTTTTCCAGATATGTATGCTAATGACATAAAAAGCAAATATCCTATAATTATTGCCCCGTAAACAATGGAAATTTGTCGGTAAAATGATTTAAAATTTTTATGAATAGCTGCCATAATTGTTTTTTTTCAAATATACATTTTTTTATCCAATTATGACATATATCAATGTTGGTTAATTGATATTAAATTCTTGATTATCTCAAACAAAATCATTCCGGAAAAAACCGATTTCATCTTTTTTGGTTCATCTTTAATCCGCTAAGACCTACAAAAAAAGATTTTTGACTAATACGAAAACTTCAAACATTGATTTTTTATCACTGATTTCATTATTTTATTTAGAAAAAATTAACAAAAATCTAATTTTGATAACAATTATTCAGATATTCAAAAGTTATTAACAAAGTGGTAAAATGTGGTAAAAAATGCAATTTATTTTGTATTTTTGACATGTTAAAGCCACGTTAAATGATGCAACCCTTAAACGGCACATATTATTGCAAAATGGATTCGAAAGGTAGAATTATGCTACCGACCGAACTGCGCAAGCAATTGTCTGATTTACAGATAACTGATTTTGTGCTGAAAAGAGCGGTGTTTCATGATAACTTGGAAATGCATCCAAAAAACGAATGGAACAAATTAATGGAAAAATTAAATAAGCTCAATCGTTTTAATAAGAAAAAAATGGATTTTCTGACCCGTTTTCTAGCGGGCGTGCGCAATGTCAATATTGATAGCACCGGTAGATTGCAAATCCCGAAAGATTTAGTCAATATAGCCGGATTGAAAAAGGAAGTCGTGATTGCATCGGCTATCAATATTTTGCAAATCTGGGATAAAGACATGTATGAAGCATTCTTGCAAGAAAGTGCGCAAGACTTTTCCGATTTAGCCGAAGAAGTCATGGGCGATATAGATTTTGACGATGAATAAGTTGTCGCAAACATATCATGTGCCCGTTTTGCTCAAAGAATCGGTTGACGGCTTAAACATCAAGCCCGATGGCACTTATGTCGATGTAACTTTTGGTGGCGGAGGACATTCGCAAGAAATCTTAAACCGCTTGGGACCGGAAGGCCGGCTGTACGCTTTTGACCAAGATGTCGATGCCGTGCAAAACAAAATTGATGATCCGCGGTTCACCTTGATTGAAGGCAACTTTGCCAATATGAAAAATTACTTGCGGCTTGAAGGTGTTAAAGAAGTGGATGGTATTTTGGCAGATTTAGGGATTTCATCACATCAAATCAATCAGCCCGAACGCGGTTTTTCAACCCGGTATGATGAAAAACTCGATATGCGGATGGATAAAAATGCCGAGCTGTCTGCTTATGATGTTATCAATCATTATGATGAATATGATTTGCGCAAAATTTTTTCGCAATACGGCGACCTGAAAAATGCGGCAACATTGGCAAAAGCCATTGTCAAAGCACGTAGTGAGCAACCCATTAAAACAACCGGCGAGTTAAATGCAGTTGTGTCAAAGCATTTTCCAAAGCTCAAAATGAATAAATTTTTAGCCAAGCTGTATCAAGCCATCCGGATTGAAGTTAACGGCGAATTGGAAGCTTTAAAAAAAATGTTGCAACAAGCCGCTATGATGATCAAACCCAAAGGACGATTGAGTGTAATTTCATACCATTCACTCGAAGATCGATTGGTAAAAAGATTTATTAGAGACGGTTTGTTTGAAGGGCAACCTGAAAAAGATTTTTACGGTAATATAGCGGTGCCGTTTAAAAAAACAGGCAAATTGATAACACCGTCAGAGACGGAAATTGTTCAAAATCCGAGAGCACGCAGTGCCAAATTACGCATTGCCGAACGAACCGAAACGCCCTATCAATTATGAGCATTTGGTCTATCATCAAAGCGGATTATCTGACTAATGAAAACGCCACTAAAAACTGGCTGTTTATTTTGATGTTGGTCGTAATGGGGTTGAGTATTATCAATTTGTCGCATTTGGCGGATGCCAAAGTTAAAAAGATAGTTAAACTCAATAAAGAAGTAAAGGCATTACGCTCGGAATATGTAGAGCTGAAAGCCAAAGTTATCAAACGCAAAATGGCAAGCGATGTCATTCAACGTTTACAATCACAAGGATTTATCCTGTCAAAAAAACAACCGGTCAAAATAAAAATTGAAACCGAAAAATGAGCCAAAATAACGCAAATATTATCAAAAGAAGCATGTTGGTGCTTGCCGGCTTATTGTTGTTTGCTATGTTTATTGTGGCGCAACTTATTAATATTCAATTTTTTGAAGGAAACAAATACCGCGCTTTGGCACAAAAATATACGGTTCGCGAATTTCCCATAAAAGCCAATCGTGGTAATATTTACGCCGACGATGGTAGTATTTTGGCAACATCCGTACCGCGTTATGATATTGCATTTGACCCGACCGCCCCATCCGATAAAAATTTTAATAATTATATCGATGCATTGACGGCAAAACTGTCCCTTTTTACCGGAAAACCGCAAAATCAGTGGAAACAAAACTTTGTCAAAGCCCGTCAAAAAAACAGAAAATATATCAAAATCATTCGTGGTATTGACTATTCCGACTATCAAAAAGTCAAGCAATTTCCTTTGTTCAAATTAGGAATGAACAGAGGTGGTTTTATTGCCGAATTGCATACCGAACGTGCTTATCCGTTAGGCGGTGTTTTACGAAGAACTATTGGGTTTGACCGTGGCAAAGGGAATCGTGCCGGTATCGAAGGTGCTTATGCTATGTATTTGAAAGGCAAAGACGGGATGCAAAAAAAACAAAAAATCAAATATGGTGTATGGAAACCATTGAGTGACATCAATGATATAGACCCGCAAGACGGTTATGATGTTGTTACCAATATTGATGTGGATATGCAGGATATGGCGCATCAAACTTTGCGGAAACAATTAGAAAAATATGAAGCGGATCATGGTAGTGTCGTGATTATGGAAGTCCAAACAGGCGCTATAAAAGCGATGGTCAATTTGGGTAAAACCCAATCGGGTAACTATGAAGAATTGCGAAATTATGCCGTTTATGAAACTCATGAACCCGGTTCGACTTTTAAATTATTCTCATTAATGGCGCTGTTGGAAGATAAAGTGGCAGATACCACAGACATAGTCGATACAGGAAACGGCATTTATAAGATATATAATAAATATGTAAGAGATGCCCATAGAGGCGGCTTGGGAAAGTTAACTTTAAAGCAAGTCTTTGAGCACAGTTCTAATGTCGGTACGGTCAAATTGGTGTATGAAAACTATAAAACCAATCCGAAAAAATTTGTCAACCGCTTATACAATTTCGGCATTCATGAAAAAGTGCATATAGACATTAAAGGTGAAGGCAAGCCGCATATTCCCGACCCGAAAGACCAGAATTGGAGCGGGTTGTCACTGCCGTGGATGGCTTACGGATATGGTGTGGAATTAACGGATATTCAGTTGTTGACCTATTACAATGCCATAGCCAACAACGGCAAATTGATGAAACCTTATTTGGTCAATAGCATTAAATCATTTGATAAAAATATCAAAACATTTGAACCGGAAGTTTTAAATCCATCCATTGCATCAAAAGAAACCATAGGCAAAATACAAGAGATGTTAAAAGGCGTGGTTTTACATGGAACAGCAACCAATATCAAAAATCCTTTTGTGTCCATAGCCGGCAAAACCGGAACGGCACAAACCGAATATTGGAAAGGCAAAGGGCAATATATCGCATCTTTTGTGGGCTATTTTCCGGCTGACCATCCAAAATATTCAATGATTGTAGTAGTGCATAAGCCAAATCCTGAAAAAGGTTATTACGGCAATATCGTTGCCGCACCTGTTTTTAAAACTTTGGCGGAATATATATATGGCAAAATGCCGCGAGAAGTGCGATTGGCAAAAGTTGAACCCAAAATTTCGGAAAAAACGGAACAAATTGTTGAAAAATACAAAACGGTAATGCCCGATTTACACGGATTACCGGCAAAAGATGCCTTGTATATTTTGGAAAATATGGGACTAAAAGTCAGAATGAATGGTAGTGGAAAAGTAATTAGTCAATCTATACCGAGAGGCACGCGAATTAAAAGAAAACAAGCAGTGGAATTGAAAATGAGTTGAACCACAAAGTGGAAAGCGACAAAGTGCGAAGTGGAAAGTGTGGGGTGGATAAAGGATAAGAGATAAGGGGTAATCTTAATTGAGAATAGAGAATAGAAAATGAGCAATAGAGAAACTAAAAGAAAAACTGTGATACTCTGTACAAAACTCTGTGTAACTCTGTGGTTATAAAAAATCTGAAATGAAAAAAATAAAAGACATATTAGCAAATATAAACATCCTGCAAGCTGATGTGCCGGAAGATATGGCTATTGCGCAAATCCGCTATGATTCCCGTTTGGTACAAGACGGTGATGTGTTTGTGGCGCTTAAAGGTGTGCAAGCCGACGGACATCAATTTATTGACAAAGCCGTTCAAAACG
>WFZY01000289.1 GCA_015489265.1 Flavobacteriaceae bacterium
GTTTTGGTCGGTATGATGAAAGTGGAACCGGCGGTTTATGATGATGCCGTTGCTTATTTAAAAATTACATTTTTAGGTTTACCACCGTTATTTATCTATCTGACTTTTCAATCCTTAATGCGTAGCATAGGGAATGTCAAATTGCCTTTTTATATTGTTTTATCAACGGTTTTGTTGAATTTGGCATTAGATCCGTTGTTTATTTTCGGATGGGATGATATTGTTCCGGCAGCGGGTGTCAAAGGGGCTGCTATTGCGACTGTCGGGACGCAAATTTTGTCGGCTCTGATTGGTTTATACATATTATTTAGGGGCAAGCAGGGTATCAAAATTCGTTTAAGTGATTACCGCCCTGATTTCTCACTGGTAAAAGAACTATTTAAACTGGGATTTCCGGTATCCATTGAACAAGTGAGCCGTGCTTTGGGTATTTTTATGATGGTTTTATTGGTAACCCATTTCGGCACCATGGTTTTGGCAAGTTACGGTATCGGTAGTCGTATTTTGAGTTTTATCATTATTCCGGCTTTTGGTTTAGGTATGGCGACTTCCACATTGGTCGGGCAAAATATCGGTGCCAAACAATATGACCGTGTTAAAAAAACTTTGCAATTGAGTTTAAAAATTGCTTTTGGCACTTTAACGGTTATCGGTTTATTGTTATTTGTCTTTGCCGAAGAAGTAGCGACATTTTTCATCCCCGGTGACACGGCTACTATCAAAGAAAGTGCTGTTTTTATCAAATCTTTATCCGTTTCTTTCGGATTTTTAGGAATCCTTATCGTTTTAATGGGGGCGTTTCGTGGTGCCGGTAAAACCAAAATTTCGATGTTATTGGCTTTGTTTTCCGTTTGGCTCTTACGTTTTCCCCTAGCGTATTATTTAGGGTATCATACCGGACTGAAACAATTCGGTATTTGGATCAGTTATCCCGTTACCAATATTCTGACCGCTATTGCCGGTTTGATTTTGTTGATAAAACATCATTGGTTTGAAGGGGAAGAGTGAAGATTAGATTTCATTTATTTTCTTATCTTTACCATAAAAAATATGCACGACTACGGATTTTGGTCGGTAATTCCGCCGCTTTTAGCCATTGTTTTAGCCATTCGCACCAAGCAGGTTTATATTTCGCTGTTGTTAGGTATTTGGTTGAGTTGGGTGATTATTCATCATGGTAATATTTTTACCGGCACTTACCAAACGGTGATGGCATTAGTAGATGTTTTTAAAGATGCCGGCAATACTAAAACCATTATGTTCAGTGCTTTGGTGGGCGGTTTGATTATTTTGATACAAAAATCCGGTGGCGTGACCGGTTTTGTGACGTGGATAGACCGGAAGCTGGGCGGTTTGCAAACCGGACATTTAGAAACCAACCGGAAAAAAATTCAATTTTTGGCATGGCTGACCGGTGTATTTATTTTTGTAGAAACGAGTATTTCTTCCTTAACAGTCGGAACGGTATTCAGACCATTATTTGATAAACTTAAAATTTCGCGTGAAAAATTGGCTTACATTGCCGACAGCAGCTCGGCACCGACTTCTATTTTGATTCCTTTTAATGCTTGGGGGGCTTTCATTATGGGCTTGCTGTTGGCACAAGGTTTTGATAATGGTTTCGGGGTTTTATTCAAATCCCTGATTTATAATTTTTATCCGGTTTTAGCTTTGTTATTGGTATTGGTTGTTATATTTTTTAATTTTAATATCGGTCCGATGAAACAAGCCGAATACCGGACACAAGTTGAAGGCAAAATTTTGTCTGATAATGCCAAGCCGATGATTTCCGAAGCATTAACCGGCGTCAAACCGGTGGTCAGCATACAAAAAAGCAAAGCATACAATATGGTTTTGCCTTTGGTGGTTATGGTGTTGATGATGCCGGTAACATTGATTTTAGACGGCTGGCAACAAGCGACGCAAAGCTTAGGCAAAGGGCTTTCTTTTGAAAAAATATTTTATGCCATCAGCAAAGGGTCCGGTTCTACGGCGGTTTTGATGGCGGTTTTATCGGCTTTGGTATTTGCCTTGATTTTATATCGTGTGCAAGGCATCGCCAAAATCACCGGTATGTTTGACTGGATACTCAAAGGTATTTCAGAGATGATGCCGTTGGCACTATTGATGTTGTTGGCATTTGCCATTAGTCACGTTACCAAAGAACTGGGAACAGGACAATATGTTGCCCGTTTGACCAAAGATTTTTTGTCGCCCGGTTTGGTGCCGTTTATTATTTTTGTCATTGCCGCATTTGTAGCTTTTGCCACAGGGACTTCATGGGGCACTTTTGCCATTATGATTCCCATTGCAGTGCAAATGGCGCAAAGTTTAGGAGTTAATCCTTATCTGACGATTGCTGCGGTATTGAGTGGCGGCGTTTTCGGTGACCATAGTTCCCCTATTTCCGATACAACCATCATTTCGTCTATGGCATCGGCATCCGATCATATTGACCATGTCAAAACGCAACTGCCTTATGCTTTGCTGGCAGGTGGAATTTCTGCTTTGTTGTTTTTAATTGCCGGATGGGTTGCAGGTTAATTTTTAGAATATTGTCAAATAAAAATATTTGATTTATAAGTCATAAGGTATTATCACCCCGCAAATGTCTGAAATGTTTTCGTGCATCGACAAACCAAAAGCTGGCCGGGTATTCTAAAATGATTTTCTTAAATAGCGTTTTGGCTTTTTCATCATTGCCGAGTTGTTCGTTGATTACAGCCATTCGATACAAAGCATCGTCTTTGAGTAAATCTTCGGTTTGGTTGTCCAAGACGGCTTGGTATTTTAGTAGCGCTGCATCATATTTTCCGGCTTGTTCCAAGACTTTGCCGGCTAGCATTAAAGCATCATCGTAAATAAGTTGTCCTTTGAAATTCCGCGTCAAAGTATCGAGGATTTGTAGAGCGGTTTGCGGTTGTTTCCTGTAAATTTCAAATTTGGCACGTGCCAATTTTTTAAGCCCTGTGTAGAGCGTATCGCCTTCTTCTTTGTTATTGATAATCAATAAATCTAAGTCAATGGCATCATTAGCGATTAAGTCGCTTGCTACCGACTTGATAACTTTGAGCTGTGCATGTGCCCAATCGATATCGCCTTGAAAAAAGGAAGCGCGGGCAATGTCATAAGTGGCTTTGTGTCCGGTCGGGTCGTTGGGAAAATCCAGTTGCACTTGAGTGTAAAGCACCAATGCCTGGTTAAAATCTTTTTGATACAACAAAATATCGGCTTGTTTCAGTTTGATAGCCGCTTGCTGTTTGCGGCTAAAAGTTTTGCGTGCCAATCCGTCTAAAATGTCCAATGCTTTTTGGGGTTGGTTTAAGTGGAAAGCCAAAAAATCGGCATAAGCGATTTTTAAATCCGTTTGATTTTTGGGTAACCAATCTTCTTGCAGATATGCTTCAAATTGCTGTGCAACGGCTTGTTTTTGTTCGGCATTTAAGAGGTTTTTCAAATCAAGTTTTAACAATTCCAGTTTGGCTAGTTCAGCATAATTTTCATCGGTATTTTGTGTGCTTAAAAAACGCAGAATACTTTTGGCATCAGCGGTTTTTTTGTTAAAAATTGCGGTTTGTGCCAAATGGTAAATCTCACTGAGTTCGACAACGTCTTTATGATACAAACTTTTGAGTTGTAAAAAAGCTTTTTTGTATTCTTTTTGCTGGGTATAGAGCCATTGCAACAGCCGATACCATGTTGCGCTATGAGTGTCTTTGATGCGTTGCACCAATTGATTTTTTAGGATGATATTAGCTTCGTTTTCAGGGTCTTGTGTAATGCTTCTGGTTAAATAATATTTAACTTGTGAGGCATATTTGGGTTCTTTTTCTATTAAATCCAAAAAGCTTTTA
>WFZY01000290.1 GCA_015489265.1 Flavobacteriaceae bacterium
GAACATCATTATATCCAACCGACCTTTATTACCGATTATCCAAAAGAGATGAGTCCTTTAACCAAAGCACATCGTAGCAAACCCGGATTGACCGAACGTTTTGAATTGATGGTAAACGGTAAAGAATTAGCCAATGCTTATTCGGAACTGAATGATCCGATAGACCAACGTGAACGTTTTGAAGAACAACTGCGATTGTCAGAAAAAGGTGATGACGAAGCCATGTTTATCGATCAAGATTTTTTACGTGCTTTAGAATACGGTATGCCACCGACCTCCGGTATCGGCATCGGGATTGACCGTTTAACCATGTTTTTGACGGACAATGACAGTATTCAAGAAGTGATTTTCTTCCCGCAAATGAAACCGGAGAAAAAAGCTGTGGCTTTAACCGATGAAGAAAAAATGGTTTTAAAATTGCTAAAAGAACAATCGCCGATTGTATTATCCGAGCTTAAAGAAAAAGCCGGATTGTCCAATAAAAAATGGGATAAAGCCATCAAAGGTTTAACCAAAAAGAAACAAGCCAAAGTAGAAAATACTGATAAAGGTTTGTTTGTTAGCTTAGTAGATTAGTAAATTCCGAGACCTAGTAGGTTTTCAAAACCTACTAGGTCTAAAATCTTAGCAAATTAGAATAATAAAAAAGGTCACCAATTTGGCGACCTTTATGTGTTTATTGTGAAACAAATTTATTCTGCAGTTTCGGCTTCTGTGGTTGCTTCGCCTTCTGCTTTTTCGGCAGCGGCAGCAGCAGCTTCAGCTCTTTTAGCTTCGGCAGCAGCTTTGGCTTTGGCCTCTGCTATGGCTTTTTCGTCACGAATAGGTGTTACTTCAAATTCCAAATCTACAATGACATCTCTATGTAATCGTACTTTGGTATTATATTTACCGATTCGTTTGACATTACCACCGATAACTTGAATGAATTTTTTGTCAATATCGAAACCTTCTTTGGCTAAAACTTCTGCCAAATTTTGATTGTTGATAGAACCGAACAATTTGTCGCCGGCACCCACTTTGGCAGGAATTTTAATTTGTAAAGCTTTGAGTTTTTCTGCCAATTTTTGAGCTTCTTCAACAACATGTTTTTCTTTAAAAGCGCGTTGCTTTAATTTTTCGGCTAAAACTTTTTTTGCAGAAGGGGTCGCTAATACGGCATATCCTTGCGGAATCAAATAATTTCTACCGTAACCGTTTTTTACCGTGACAATATCATCGGTAAAACCTAAATTTTCAACATCTTTTAATAATATAATTTCCATCGTTCCTTCTTTTTTATTTTAACATATCTCCTACATAAGGCATCAACGCCAAGTGACGTGCCCGCTTGATTGCTTTGGCTAATCTTCTTTGGTATTTTAAAGAAGTTCCGGTGATACGACGCGGTAATATTTTACCTTGTTCGTTAACGAATTTCATCAAGAAATCGGGGTCTTTATAGTCGATGTATTTGATACCGTATTTTTTAAACCGGCAATATTTCTTCTGATTGGGTTTAACCTCAATATCCAATTGGGTTAAATATCTGATTTCAGATTGTTTTCCTGAATTTTGATCAATGCTTGCCATAATCCTTAGTTTTTAGATTCTTTAATTTTTTCTCTTCTTTTTTCAGCCCATTCAGCGCCGTATTTGTCTAATTTGACAATCAAGTGACGCATTACGCGTTCATCACGTCTGAAAGATAAATCTAAATCTTTGACGTCTTCCGGATTTAATTTGAATTCAATCAAATGGTAAAAGCCGGTCTTCTTGTGTTGGATAGGGTAAGCCAATTTTTTAAGCCCCCAATCTTCTTTCCAAATAATCTCACCGCCTTTGGAAGTTAAAAAATCTTCAAATTTCTTAACTGCTTCCTTTACCTGATCATCAGATAAAACGGGAGTTAAAATGAAAACAGTTTCATAATGGTTCATAATCTATTTATTTTTAATTAAATTGGGTGCAAAGATAAAAAATATTTTGGCAAGTTCATCTTATTTTTTAATAAATTGTTTTACCGATTTATATTTATCATTTTGAAGCTTTAAAATATAGGTGCCTGCAGGTAAAAAAGACACATCAATCCGGTTATTTGTAATTTTTACCGGATAAGTTTTGCCTATGACATCTTTAATTTCTGCTTGATTAAATTGATAAGTATTAGTGTCTATTTTAATAAAATCATCCGCCGGATTAGGGTATATTTTAATTTGATCGTCTGCTATTTCTTGTACAGCATTAGTGTCTTCCGGAATACTAACTGAACTTGCTTGAATATAATCACCGGATGTAGAGCCATTACCATTAGCCATATTAACTGCAAAATACAGCGTCAAATCACCTTGTGATGTTGCCGGTGCTGTCCAGTTAAATGTCCATTGTGATTGGGTATTGCCGGATGATGTATGCGTGATGTATGTATTACTTTGAATAGGTTGTGTATTGCCATCGACACTTGAGAAAGTCCCTTGTTTTTGATGAGAAGCATTTTCAACACAAGCTTCAAATCCTTTTTTGGCAGTGTTAACATTGGAAACACTGAGCGTTAACTGATAAGTTTGTCCAGCTTGATAACCATTTGCCGGTATGCCGGTTACATCAAATGTGGGTGAATAGCCACTGCCACTGTAGGAATGACATTGGTTACAGGTTCGACCATTGTCACCCGGTGAGCCGCTGTAACCGAAAGGAGCACCACTTGAATATGACAATAATAAGTATATTGGTAAAAGGAAAATTAAAAGGTAGGCATTTTTTTTCATAACATTAGTTACATTTTGATTAATAAAGCCAAATATATAAATTTTTTTTTCATTTTGAATCTTTTCATTTAAATGTTTTGTTCTAATAAAAAATAATATGTATGCCCTGCGATTTTATGTTGTGTTGTTCGAAATGAATTAAATTATGTTTAAATTAGCCGTAAAATTTTTGTTATGGCATTGAATTATATCTGGGTCGGTTTTTTCTTGATTGCTTTTATAGTGGGTTTAATCAAATTGATATTTTTGGGCGATGTAGAAATATTTTCTACGATGATGAAAGCGCTTTTTGAACGTTCCAAACTCGGATTTGAACTATCTTTGGGGTTGACCGGCATCTTGGCTTTATGGATGGGTATCATGAAAATAGGCGAAAAAGGCGGTATGATTAAAATACTTGCCCGTTTGGTCAGTCCTTTGTTTACCAGATTGTTTCCCGAAGTGCCCAAAGACCATCCGGCTATCGGGTCTATGATGATGAATTTTTCGGCAAATATGTTGGGCTTGGACAATGCGGCAACCCCTTTGGGTTTAAAAGCTATGAAAGATTTGCAAGAACTCAATCCCAAAAAAGATACGGCAAGTAACGCCCAAATTATGTTTTTGGTGCTGAATACTTCGGGTTTAACTTTGATTCCGGTCAGTATTTTGGCTTTACGGGCAATGAAAGGTTCCGCTAATCCGACCGATGTCTTTTTGCCGATTTTGATTGCCACTTATATTTCAAGTCTGGTCGGATTGATTTATACGGCTATTATTCAGAAAATTAATTTGTTTAACAAAGTAGTTTTAGCATATTTGTTGGGAACGACTGCTTTAATCGGTGGCATTGCCGCTTATGTTTTTTACCTGAATGACCCGAAAAAAATCAGTGTATTTACCAATTTATTGAGCAATATTACATTGTTTACTATCATTATTGCATTTATCAGTGTGGCGTTGTTTAAACGCATCAATATTTATGATGCCTTTATCGAAGGTGC
>WFZY01000291.1 GCA_015489265.1 Flavobacteriaceae bacterium
CAATTAAAACTGTAAATCAACTTTTTGATTACCACCGGCATCAAAAATCAAATAATAATGCTTTTCCTTTTTGACAATACGATACGGAACAGCCGTATTAACTTTTTTCGGTTTTTGTGGTAGTTTGAAGCTCAATCCTTCTATTTTTTCAGGACTGTCAATTTCAATACTGACCCGCTTGCCTTGTTCGTTTACAAATACTTTCAAATCTTTCAATCTGTTCCAACGTTCCGCTACTGTATTTGCAGAAGCAATCCATACATTTTGCGTTTTCAGATAATCTATCAATTCTTGTAGCGGTTGCAAGGTAATTTCATTTATTCCGCTATACATCGGATGCCCCAAATATACCATTACACCTTTATTCGGCTTCACAACTTCGTTAAAATACCGGAACAAATATGCTTTAAATCGTTTGGCATCTTTCTTTTGCATTTCGGCATTATAGGTAATTTTTTTATCCAATACTTTTTGATAAAAATACCAGTCGCTATGAAAGATTTGTGATAATTCCAACAAATCCAAACTCACGAAAAAATCATCTTTAAAAACCGGAATATTATACGGCACCACACTTCCGCGAATAAATTCCAAATGGTTTACGGCGATGCTTGTTTCGTATGTAAAACCCAATTTGTTGAGCACATACATTCCCCAAAAACTATTGGAAACATAAGGAAACCGGAAACCGGTAAAATGCTTGTGCCAATAATTACGATTTAAAAGAAATTCGTTTAAGGTTTGTCCGTAATTTAATTTTCTAAAATCGGGATGATTAAAAGAATGTCCTTGTAACGAAATACGATTTTCTTTTTGCAAAAGTGCCTGAACGTCTTTTCGAATATGTGGCGTAACAAAAAACACGGTTGGTAATTTGTTGTCGTTTATAAACTTGACAATGCGTTGGTATTGTTCCGGTGTGCCACCATCATCAAAAGTTTGACAATAAGCCGTCGTATGCGCATCTTTCCAAGGATTGACATATACAGGATAATGCTTTATGCCGGTGCTCAAATCAACTACCCAATGATAGAACAGGTCAATTTGCTTGCCGGTCGATAATCCACCGTCACTCAACGGATGCAATAATCTGAACGTTGGAAGTAGCACGGCTTTTCCGCTACCGTAATCGTTTACAATCAATGCCGGATAAGATTGCCTACCATCTGTTTGGTTCATATACACTTTTGCCGTTTTAGCCAACTTAACCGGCACCAAACGCCACGCCAATTTGACAAAAGCATTGTTTATATCATTCCAAATACCGTTTTTGTCCGCTTGCATAGTGAATGCACCGGTGTTCATTTCTTTCATTTCCACACCAAAGCATTCTGACAACGCCCAAGTGGTTTTATCTAAAACCCTTTTGGCAGTTAATCTGTCTTTACGGTTTGGTGTATTCCTTCCGATATTTTCACCGGCGACCAGCACACCGCCGTTTTTGACCCATTCCGACAAGTTTTGCATTTCCGCATCGCTCAAAAAAGTCAATGCTTCCGGCAATGGCAAATCGTGATAGGAACGTATCGTCGGTGCGATAATAATTTGATATTGTTTCAACACTTCCGGCTCCAACAACACCGATTTGTTTTCCAAACGCACAAAAATGCCCAGCTTGTTAAAAGACTGCAAAGCCAAAACCGCACCGTCCGATATAGTCCCGCGACCTGCTCCGTCACCGGTAGTTAAAAACAAAACTTTTGGTAATTGATATACTTGTGCATTTAAAGAAAAGGATAGCAGGAATAGTAATACGAGAATTTTTGATTTCATTTTTAATGCATTTTAAACACATATTATTCCTCTCACACAATTTGGCGCAATCTTTGAAAGGCAACATCATCGATGATTTGCAAAATCCGGCTGTCGGGAATTGAAATAAAACCGTGCACCGGGTCGTTTATGATTTTGTATCTGCCCACAAATATGTAATTTTCCCAAAATTAAGAAATTATGAAACAACGCATTCTTTGGATTGACGACGAAATAGAACTTTTCAAACCACACATTATTTTCCTCGAAAAAAAAGGCTACCAAGTCAACACGGCCACCTTTGCCGCCGAAGGTATTGATTTGCTTAAACAACAAAAATTCGATGTGGTTTTCCTGGACGAACAAATGCCCGGCCTTCACGGCCTTGATGCCCTGATGGAAATTCGCCGTATCGACCCCTACCTGCCCGTGGTGATGATTACCAAGTCCGAAGAAGAAAACATCATGGAAGAAGCCATCGGCAAGGAAATTACCGATTACCTCATCAAACCCATCAATCCCAACGAAATTATCGTCAGCTTGAAAAAAATCTTCCGCAAGC
>WFZY01000292.1 GCA_015489265.1 Flavobacteriaceae bacterium
TAAATTTGTCGTTGAAAATGACTATTGCATTATGAATTTTATAGACGTTAAAGATTATCAAGATATAGTAAAAGACAAGGATACCAAAAAATTTATTTTAATTTATAAAAAAGGGACACCTAATTCTGATTGTGCATATGATGCTTTAAAGGAAATTAAAAACGGTAAAGTTTTTACGGTTGATGTTAATGAAGTTAGGAATGTACATCAACATTACGGGGTAACGGCAGTACCCTCATTAGTTGTGGCAAACAACGGAACAGTAGAAAACATTATCAAGGGTTGTCAAACCTCCAATTATTTCGATCAGATTATTCACGAAAAAAAAACTGCTTATGCAAGCCCAAATAACGGACAAACTCAAAAGCGTGTAATTGTTTATTCGACACCAAGTTGTCCGTATTGCAATAAATTGAAACAATATTTGACCAAACACGGTATTAAATTTACTGATATAAATGTAGCGGTCAATCAACAAGCTGCGGCAGAAATGGTTCGTAAAAGCGGACAACGCGGTGTGCCGCAAACCGATATTAACGGTCAAATTATTATTGGCTTTGACACACCTAAACTAAGTAGAATATTAAATATACCGACTGAATAAATAACTAAAAACTAAAAAATATGAGAGAATTACAACCGTTAAACGAAAATGTATTATTGGAATTAACAGACGAATTTACTGAAGAAAAAACACCTTCGGGCATTATCATTCCTGACAGCGCCAAAGAAAAACCGTCTTTGGGACGTGTTTTGGCATTAGGCAATATTGAAGATGCTGCCGTAAATCCCGGCGATGTTGTTATGTATAAAAAGTTTGCCGGAAACAAAGTAGAATTAGACGGCAAAGAATATTTAATCTTGCCTTATGCTGACATTTTGGCTAAAATCAGTGAGGTAGATAGTATTTAAGCAATCTAACTTAATAATTTATAAAAAAACAGCGCGACAAAATCGTGCTGTTTTTTTATAAATTACTGTTGTTATTTTAGATTAACTTTTACTTCCCAATAACATAATTTCATTGACCAAGACTTCGGTAATATAACGTCTTTGACCGTCTTTGGTTTCATAACTGCGATTGGTCAGTTTGCCTTCAATAGCGACTTCTTTACCTTTATCAACATAATTTTCTATGATTTCGGCGGTTTTGCCCCAAGCCACCAAATTATGCCAATAGGTTTGTGTGACGCGCTCACCGTCTTTGTTGGTATAAGTTTGGTTGGTTGCGATTGAAAAATTGGCAACTTTACGACCGTTTTCCAAAGTTTTGATTTCAGGAACTTGTCCTACATTTCCGATTAATTTTACACTGTTTCTTAAAGTACTCATAATAATTAAATTTTAAGGGTTAATACATAAATTCAAACTAATGTGCATCGATTCAAACTTTCGATTGATTTGATACTGCAAATGTATGGCGGCTAGCAAAATTTATTCGGTACATAAACGTTTACTTACGAAAATTATCGTTTGTAATTGTTTGCTGTCGGATATAAAACTGATTTGTAAATAATTACAAAAATCATGGAATAAAACAAATCGTTTCAATTCTAAAGGTATTCCCTTATAAAAAATCAAGGTAACACCCTATTGATTAATGTATTATACGATTGTAGTTTTGTTTTATTAATCAATAAATTATTATGTCATGAAAAGAATTACATTAATATTTTTAGTCTTATGTTCGTATTTCGGCTATGCTCAAGGTGGCGGGTTTAATTACAAAGCTTTAATTACGAATAATGGAAACGCAGTTGTTAATCAATCCATTGATATCCGGTTTACTTTACTGGAAAATGCTACCACACCGGTTTATCAAGAAACGCATACCGCTACAACCGATAATGGAGGTATTGTATCCGTAAACATAGGAGAAGGAACACCGATTTCCGGCAATTTTACTTCAATTGACTGGGGAAAAAATCCTTATTTCTTAAAGGTTGAAGTGGATACCGGCAGCGGTTATACCGATTTCGGTACAACAGAATTAAAATCGGTACCTTATGCCAAACATGCTACAAGTTTAACTTTGACTTCACCGGACGGTAAAAAAATTGATTTAAAGGTGGACAACAACGGTCATATCATACGGGACATGAGTGGCGCTACCGCCAAAGAATCTTATGTAGAACGTTTGAGATATATCTTGAGAAATATGCAATTTACCGCTTATACCCACTCATCGGATTCATTGATGGATGAAGATGCCGGTATTTACAAATATGATTGTTCCGGATTTGTTTCGGAATTTGCGATGAAATATGCCATTCCCAATCATAGAACGGATTTATTTGCCCATAGAACAACAAGCAATCGTCCCTTGGCAAAAGATTATTATCAATATTTTAGAGATACAATACTGGGACCGGGCTATAATCCGAATAATTATAATACCAGCTATGCTTCCAATCAGTACTGGAAAGTATTTACGGATATTGACTCATTAAAAGTTGGTGATTTAATCATAGTTAAATATGCCCAAGCTTGGCGAGATACTGTGCATAATGATGAACATGCTAATCCGAATTACCCTAATATGCCTTCCACAGGTCATGTCATGACAGCTTGGAGTAGCGCCATTCAAGATTCGAATGATCATAGTCTCTATTACATTAAAGTATATGATGCTTCTTCGTCACCTCATTCTCGAGATTCGCGTTACGGTGCCAATTCTCCATCTCCTGATGGTGGAGGGGTCGGAACAGGTTGGATGATATTTAAAGCTTCTACCTACAATTCGCATAGACCTATACAATATAAATGGAAATTAAATTCGACTTATTTTTATAGATCTTTCTATGATTTTTATAATGCAGCATCTGATTATCAACATAGAAAGCACGACAGATTGCTGGGAATTATTTTTGCACGGCCGCTGTAAAATAGTGGAAAGTGGAAAGCGGTAAAGTGCGAAGTGCGAAGAAAAATTAGAAGTGTTACAGCAAAGAAAATCTATGAAATAAAACTTTCAATTTTTCAATTTCATTTTTCAACTCAATTAACCAATATCACCAAATCATCAAAAAATAACCAGATGAAAAAAATACTAATAATCATAAGTCTTTTTACGCTTACTTGGGTATCTGCACAAGTAGAAGTAAAAAAAAGCAGTCTGTCAACAGGTGGCGGCAGTAATAATATTGGATCGACGCGGCTTGTTTTTGCCATAGGTGAAATTGCCGTGCGTGAAAATACACAATCAAATATCCACTTATCTGAAGGATTTGTAGGACCGGATATTACTCAATTTCTTGGCGTGGAAGATTATAAAAGCCTTGAAGGGGTACAGGTATTCCCTATACCGGTAAAAAATATTCTTACTGTAAATTTACCCAATCAAAATAGAAATTATACTATATATCTTTTTGACTTACAAGGAAAAATATTATGGTCAAAATCAGTTGATTCTAATTTTCAATTAGATATGAGTATTTTTCCTGCCGGTGTATATTTATTATCAATAATTGATCATAAACAAAAACTGAAAAGTATTGTCAAAATTCAAAAAGAGTAGTTTTTTCATTTTTAATATGACTACTTTGGAGATTATTTCAATAATTGGATAACATAAGAAATTTGCGTTGTTAACAAATTCTCCAAAGTAGTTTTTATAATGTGTAGAGAATTGTCACATAAAATTTCAAATCTTTTTGTAAATTCGAATGCAAATCATTCACAATTTTTTATGAAGCATTCATTGATACAAAAAATCACCGATAACAGTCTTATTTTTCTGTCTGTTATGGCTGTTCCTTTAAACATCATTTTATATATTGTATTCAAAGAACGCGGTCAGAATTTTGAAATATTTGTGACGCCTTTTCTTTCTTTATTTGTATTTATTTTTACCTTTTTTCGTAGTCGCATTCCGTTACATATCAAGGTAAAAGTTCTGAATATTATATTTCTATCCGGAGGAGTTTTTGCCGTTTTAATGGGGTTGTTGGACTTGGGGAGCCTATGGTTTATGCTATCTATTATCTATACTTTATTTATTTTAAGAAGACGGGTAGCGCTTTTTATTTTTTTTTCGGTTTTGAGTTTTATGATAATTGCCGGTTATATGTTAGTTACGCAATCAGGATTTATACCTTTAGGTGCTGTAATTTTTGAAAACTGTTATTATCCTTGTGTTATTACCCGTATTTTACATTTTATTATCGTGGGCTTTTTGATTTACTATATTGTCAGTAGTTTTCTGAAAGAAATCAATGAAAATATGATGATATTAAATCAACAAGCTGAAGACTTACAAAGTATAAATGAAAATTTAAAAAAGGAATCTGAAGCTAAACATAAAATCCAAGCCGAATTGATTGATACCATTATTTTAACAGAAGAAAGAGAACGTAAGCGAATTGCAAGAGATCTGCACGATGGGCTGGGACCTGTTTTGTCATCTGTACACTTGTATTATCAAGCTTATATTGATGCTAAAACAGAGGAAGAAAAAGCAAAGATTGAAGTAAAACTAAAGCAAAATATAAAAAATGCAATGCAGGATGTGTCAAAAATTTCTCATAATATCAGTCCCGAAATTATTGAAAATAATGGTTTAATAGTAGGCTTAAATAATTTTATTAATGATATCGGAGTTAAAAAAGATTTGGAAATTTCATTTGAATATGATAAGTTAGAACGTTTTGATATTAAAAAGGAATTGAGCTTGTATAGAGCTGTTATAGAATTGATAAACAATACGATAAAACACGCCAAAGCGAGTTTAATACATATTCAAATTATCGTAGAAGATGGTAATATTATTGTGAATTATTGTGATAACGGGCAAGGAATAGACCCAACTAAACTGGGACAAAGCACAGGTATAGGGCTCAAAAATATTGCTAACCGGATGCAATCTTTAGGCGGCTCTTTTGTTTTTGTTTCTAAAGACCGGAAAGCTTTTAGAGCCCGTTTGATATTGCCTTTATAGTATTGAAGCTATATGTTTTTTGGCCGAATATTAAAACCAAAGAATGATGAAACCTATAAAAATAGCCGTTGTTGATGACCACCATATTTTTAGAGAAGGCTTGCGTCTGGTATTACAGCAAATCAATGATTTGAAAATCGTTTATGACACCCATTCGGGAAAAGATTTTTTAGAGTATGTTCAAAACCATCCCATTGATGTCGCTCTTGTGGATATATTGATGCCGGAAATTACCGGTATTGAATTAACGCAAAAGCTTATGAAATTAAATCCTGATCTAAAAATTATTGCCTTAACCATGTTTTCCGATTTGGAACATTATTCGCAAATGATGACGGCAGGTGCCTTAGGTTTTTTAGTCAAAAGTGCTTCTAAAGAAGAGTTACACCAAGCCATTAAAATAGTCTATGACGGAGGTAATTATTTTAGTCAAGAAATATTAAAAAAACTGTCCACTCAATCCGTTTACAAGCAAAAATCGCTTCAAAAGTCGCAGTTAACACCACGTGAAAAAGAAATATTGAAATTGTTATGCTCGGGAAAAACAACTTTTGAAATTTCAGAACACTTGTTTATCAGTTTTAAAACAGTTGAGACGCACCGTACAAATATTTTTAAAAAAACCGGTGTACACAATATTGCCGAATTGATTATTTGGGCTATTAAACACCATTATTATTCTGTAAAATGACTTGCTTCCTTTTCACTTTCTTGATCATTTAATAATAATCTAGTAAATCTGGTTACTAATTTCATAACTATAAATCCTATAATAGCAGTAACAATCCAAACACTAATTGTGTAAGTATTATCCTCAACCACAACTTTATTTGATAATATCCCCCAAAGATTCAACCAGCTTCTTTTTTCAATAAAAAAGGTTAATATATTAACTGAAAGAAGCCCAGCAATCCAACCAACAGCAAGACTCAAAATTTCATCAAAGAAATAATTTTTAAATTCTAATGCTGATTTTTTATTAAATAACTGTGATAATTTTTTCATTGGTATAATAAAAAGTTCTTATAAGTAATTCTTCACAACAAATATATTAATTATTTTGACTCTATATTGTTAGGTGTTAGGTTTATAGAAATAACATAAAAAAATGTCTTTTCAAAATACTTAAATCCGTCCTGTTTGTAGAATAAAATACCATTCAAAATCATATAACCTCGTAAGGGTGATTCAATAATACCAATTTCAGATATAAATTAGCCCAAAAGTATTTGGTATTTTCGACAATAATAGGGAGTAAGAAAAACCTACCACATAAAAATAATACAAGAAAAATATAAAATATATCCAATAACAAAAGTTTGATACCGATGCAATATGAAAATTGTTCAATTTGTAAGACTACGCTGAATGGACAACCGGTATCAAAAAAAGTTTTAACTTTGCATATACAAAATTTATAATTAAATGAAAAAAGGACCGCTGTTTTATGCCAAAATTTTATTATTCGGAGAATATGGTATCATTAAAGATTCCAAAGCCTTGGCTATTCCTTATAACCAATATCAAGGCGGTTTGTTTCTGGGCGATCTGTCTCATGATTTCGTAAAAAATTCCAATGCCAAATTGCATGATTTTTTCCGGTATTTACAAAATGTACAAGCTGAACAGCCTAAAATTTTGAATTTGGATTTAACGCAATTTGAAAAAGATTTAAAAAACGGATTGTATTTCAAATCCAACATACCGGAAGGTTATGGTGTTGGTAGTTCCGGTGCTGTTGTTGCTGCCGTTTACGAACGTTATGCCCAAAATAAAATTACGGTTTTGGAAAACTTAACCCGTGAAAAATTGCTTAAATTAAAAGAAATATTCGGCTTAATGGAAAGTCATTTTCACGGTAAAAGTTCCGGATTGGACCCGCTTAACAGTTACTTGAGTATTCCTATTCTGATTCAATCTAAACAAAACATTCAACCAACCGGCATTCCGGCTCAAAATGCAGGAAAAGGCGCCATCTTTTTGATAGATTCCGAACAAATAGGAGAAACCGGCGATATGGTGAGTATTTTCATGGAAAAAATGAAAAACGAAGGTTTTCGTAAAACTTTAAAAACGGAGTTCATCAAATATACCGATGCCTGTGTCAATGATTTCTTGCAAGGGAATGTTAAATCTTTATTTGGTAATTTAAAACACTTATCATCAACCGTTTATCATAATTTCAAACCGATGATTCCTACTCATATGTTAGATGTTTGGAAAAAAGGTATCGAAAATGATGATTACTATCTCAAACTCTGCGGGTCTGGTGGTGGTGGTTATATCTTGGGATTTACCGAAGATTTCGAAAAAACCAAATCACAACTCAAGGATTATAAACTTCAAGTTGTTTACCGTTTTTAAAATATATAAATGATGCGCCCCCAACAAAGTCTTACGGCACAGATATTTTCATTCTTTGCCTTGGTTAGGGTGCAGAATATCATTCTGTTAAGTGTCGCATTTTTTTTAACGAGCAAATACTTTTTTGCCCCCCAAGATAATTTTTGGCAGCTCTTAAATGATCACAAATTTATAGCACTATTGCTGGCTTCTACCATTAGTATTGCGTCTGGCTATATCATTAACGGTTTTTACGATCTAAAAAAAGATATGATAAACCGACCGGACAAAACTATACTCGAACAGCAATTATCACAAACCAAACGCTTATATCTGTATTTTGGTTTAAATCTGCTAGCTGTTATTATAGCATCTTTTATTTCTTGGCGAGCTGCCTTATTTTTTAGTGTATATATTTTTTTAATTTGGATTTATTCACATAAAATTCAAAATATAGTTTTTATCAATAATTTATGGATAACTATATTAAGTATTTTTCCGTTTTTCGGAATTTTCTTATATTTTAAAAAAGTCAATAGCTTTATCCTTTGGCACGCCGGTTTTCTTTTTTTGATTCTATTAATCAAGAATATGTTGAAAGATTTTATCAATATCAAAGGAGATATCGTCGAGAATAAACAAACGCTGCCAATCATTTACGGCGAACAAAAAACAAAAAATATTATTCTGTTAATCAGCCTCTTAACTTTCGTTCCGATAATTAAATTACTACAATATAGTTATATCGGTAATATGCGTTATTATTTTTATGTTGCTATCTTTTTATATGCTATTGGCTTTATCTGGTTTTATCTTAAACCGGTAGCACTACAGTATTTTTATATCTTGGTAAAAGTTTTAATTGCTATTGGTGTTTTTGCAGTCATGCTAATTCATTTCAAATAATTTTACTTTTTTCAGGATTTTTTTTTAACTACAAACTCATAGGTCAAAAATGTCCTTGTAAATTCTAACTTAAAATTTATTAACTTTGTATATTGGAATATTTGTTTCGATTTCAAAATTATTTTTATGAAAAAATTATGGTATTTTGCTAGTATTTTGTTGGTTTTAAACAGCTGTGGGGGTTCTAAAAAAACTGTTACAAAAACAGAATCTAAGCAACAAACAAAAACGACTCAGCCTACATTCAAATCGGATCAAGGAGATCGGGATTTAGATTTTGCAACTTTGCGCTATATAGCCAAATATGAGGATGTTGCTAAAAAAGAAATGAAAGAATATGGCGTGCCGGCAAGTATTACCTTAGCACAAGGTATTTTGGAATCACAATCCGGTAAAAGTAAGTTGGCAATAGAAGGTAATAACCATTTCGGTATTAAATGCCATGATAATTGGCATGGTGAAAAAATATTACATGATGATAATGAAGCGCAAGAATGTTTTAGAAAATATAATAATCCGGCGGAATCTTTTAAAGACCATTCTCAATTTTTAGCCGGACGTAAGCGTTATGCCTTTTTGTTTCGTTTACCTA
>WFZY01000293.1 GCA_015489265.1 Flavobacteriaceae bacterium
ATTATGGTGCGGGATTAACCGCCAGAACGAACCACTTGTATAACGGCGGCAGTTTAGGTATAAATATTGAAGGGCAAAATATGATTGCAGGAGAATGGGATGGAGGCGCTGTACTATCCACACATGAATTATTTGAAGGAAGGGTTACTCAAATGGATGGGGCTTCCGGCACTCATTATCATTCAACACATGTTGCAGGTACTATTATTGGCACCGACCAAGTTCAAAATGGAAATGCAAGAGGGATGGCATTCAAAGCTAATTTGCATGCTTATGAATGGAATGATGATCAAGCCGAAGTTGCACAGGCAGCAGCCAACGGCTTATTAGTTTCTAATCACTCTTACGGCTATAATCCTGCATATCTATCAATACATCAATTAGGAAAATATGATGAAATAGCAAATGCATTTGATGACATTATGTATAATGCGCCTTATTATTTGTTTGTAGCTGCTGCCGGAAATGCCCGTGATGACGGTATTAATTCCGGTGATAATGGATATGATCTAT
This sequence comes from Flavobacteriaceae bacterium, assembly GCA_015489265.1. Classification (GTDB taxonomy): domain Bacteria; phylum Bacteroidota; class Bacteroidia; order Flavobacteriales; family Flavobacteriaceae; genus WGBX01. Next base: position 514 of record WFZY01000293.1, read on the forward strand.
TGTCAGGACATGCATGCTCAAAAAACTCCATCATAGTAGCAGCAGTTCATGAGCTAACTAACTACACCGGTCCTTCTAGTGTAGTCATGTCATATTTTAGTAGTTGGGGACCTACAGATGATGGAAGAATTAAACCCGATATATCAGCTAAAGGCGTGGATACATATTCAGCATCTGACGGTAGCAATTCAGAATATATGACGCTAAGTGGCACATCAATGGCATCACCAAGTGTAACCGGAACACTTCTATTATTGCAACAATACTACCACCAACTAAACAATCATTTTATGCGTTCTGCTACCTTAAGAGGTTTAGCATTGCATACTGCCGATGAAGCCGGTAATAATCCGGGACCTGACTATGAATACGGCTGGGGGTTAATCAATGCAAAAAAAGCAGCAGAAGTAATAAGAGATAACGGACTTGTATCTTATATCTCAGAAGAAACCTTAAACCAAGGGGCATCTTACAGTATCAATTTTAATGCTTTAGGAACGGAACCATTAAAAGCAACTATTTGTTGGACAGATCCGGCTGGAACAATCATTACCAACACAATCGAAGATTTTTATTCCCCCGCACTGGTAAATGATTTAGATATTCGCATTACCAAAAACGGAACAACTTATTATCCTTGGAAGTTAGATCCAAACAATCCTTCTGCAGCAGCAACTAAAGGTGACAATATTGTTGATAACATTGAACAAGTAGCTATTAATAATCCAGTTGGTTCATATACCTTAACCGTTACCCATAAGGGCACCTTGCAAGGCGGATCGCAAAATTTTTCGATAATAGTATCCGGTATCTCATTTAATGATTTTTACATCACTTCTTCAGATGCAAATCAAAATATTTGTCAAGGAGAAGATACCGCTCAGTATAATTTAAATTTATCTACCATTAGTGGTTTTTCTGATACTGTAAACTTCTCAACTATTAATTTGCCTGCCGGTGTAAATGCGAATTTTAGCCCTGCATCACTAAATGCTGCCGGAAATTTCACTTTAAATTTATCTAATCTTTCGGTATTATCTCCCGGTATTTACCCATTTACCATTCATGGAGCAAGCAGTACAGATACTGCTGATTTAGATGTTACCCTGCAAGTATATGATACTGCTTTTCCGCCTCAAATCTTAAGTAGTCCCGTAGACAATGCAACAGCAGTGGCTATTGATACAACATTATCTTGGGAAGAAAATCCTAATTCAGAGCAATACTTGATTCAAATTGCAACAGATAATTCTTTTACAAATATTATTGAAAGTGCTTCGCTTAATGATACTAATTATCAAGCTACAACTTTAGACTATAATACAACTTATTATTGGCGAGTTAAACCTTCCAATAGTTGTGGAGAAGGTGCCTTTTCTGCTATTTACAGTTTTACAACAGTTTGTTTGGCGCCATCTAATATTACAACATCAAATGTAACTTTAAACTCTGTAGATATCAGTTGGACTGATAATAGTGGAGGTACAAATTGGGAAATTGAAGCTGTAGAAGCCGGAAGTTCGCCTACAGGAATTGGTATTCCGGTTAATAGTAATCCATATACTTTAACCGGTTTAAATTCTTCTACCGAATATACTATTTATGTACGATCTGATTGCGGTGGTGGTAATTTTAGCGAATGGGGCGTTTCGTCAGCATTTACAACAGCTTCTGATTATTGTAATGGTGATCATTTTTATGATTCAGGTGGCGCAAATGGCTCTTATTCCAATAATGAGTATTCCATTACTACAATTGCACCGAGTGCAGGAAATAATACAATAACCGTCACCTTTAATACATTTCAATTAGAAAGTGGTTTTGATTATCTAAAAGTTTATAATGGTTCTGATATAAATGCACCGTTACTAGGAACTTTTTCCGGCTCTTCCATTCCCGGTCCATTTACTTCAGATAATCCAACCGGAACCCTGACTTTTTTATTTACCTCCGATGGCTCTGTTACATATGATGGTTGGGATGCAACAGTAGATTGTTTTTTTACGTCCTGTCCAAGACCATCAAATATTATATCACAAAATATCAGTGACAACTCTATAGATTTAAGTTGGACTGCCGGAGGCTCAGAATCTGAATGGGAAATTGAATATGGTATTAGCGGCTTTGCGCATGGTAGCGGTACATTAGTACAAACCGCTACAAACCCATATACAATAAACGGACTAAATGCTAGTACAACCTATGATTTTTACGTTAGAGCCATTTGTGGTGCAAACCCCGGTGATGATGACAGCTTGTGGGTAGGACCCGTTTCTTTCGCAACACTTTGTGGTGTTACGACTGCTCCATTTGCCGATGATCTTGAATCCTTTAACGGGCATTATAATATAGAAAACTGTTGGTCTGCTACACCATTGGCTTCTTCTTATAATTACGCTTGGTATATATCAAGTGATGGCTATACACCTTCATCGGGAACAGGTCCTTCGCATGCCAATAGTGGCTCTACTTTCTTTTATACGGAAGCAAGTAACGGTTATTCCGGAGATGTTGCCGAACTTTTAACACCTATTATTGATATCTCAACTTTAACGGTTCCTCAATTAAGTTTTTATTACCATATGTATGGGGCTAATATGGGTGCATTGCATGTAGATGTGTTTAATAATGGTGCCTGGACAAATGATTTAATTGTTCTCGACGGACAACAACAAACTTCCGGTATTTCACCGTGGATTGAACAAACAGTTGTTTTGAATGGCTTTACCGGCAATGTTCAAATCAGATTCAGAGGTATTAAAGGCAATGGCTACCAAAGTGATATGGCTATTGATGATGTTAAAATCATTGAAGCTCCAACATGCCCCGTCCCTACTAATTTTACAGTTAACAATATAACTGCATCAAGTGCTGATTTATCATGGACTAACGGTAATACGGAAACCAATTGGGAAATTGAATATGGTAATGCAGGATTTACGCAAGGTACAGGAACAATTGTTTCCGTTGCAACTAATCCTTTCACATTGACAGGTTTAATGCCTCAAACCAATTATGATGTCTATTTAAAAGCCATTTGTGGTGCAAACCCCGGTGATGATGACAGCTTGTGGATAGGACCTATTTCTTTTTCAACACGAGCTTTAGATTCACCAAGCAACTTAACAGCTGATATAGATACAACTACCGGTATCGTTACATTAAATTGGAATCAAACTTCAAGTTTTTATGAAGATTTTACAGATAGTATAGCCGATAATTGGATTCCTGTTACCGGCAACTGGAATGTTTCCAATAATACATATAATGTCACCCGAACAACTCAAGACGTTTCTTCATCTTATTATAATTATGATTTTTCAAATTTTGAATATGAAATAAAGGCGAAGAAAAATGGTGGTGATTCATGTAATATCTCAATGTACTTCAACGGCAATCCGGATAATTTAGATACATACGGTGATTGGATGGATGCATATTGCTTATCATATTGCACTAACAGTACTTGGAAACTATCCAAAATAGTAAATGGAAATTGGATAGATATTGTGGGATGGACTTACTCTTCAGCAATCAATACCGGATATAACTGGAATATAGTAAAAGTACAATATGTTAATGGCTATATTAATGTATTCATTAATAATATATCATTAGGTTCATATTTCGATGACACCTTTCCTTCAGGTAAAATAGGAGTTAAAATGTATGATAGCTATAGTAATACGGTAGATTTAGCTAGTTTTGACTATATCTCATTGACAAACCTATCAAATACAACAAACAGTTATACATTTAATGTTGCTGAACCCAATAACTACAGATATATAACAAGTTCCGGAAACTGTAACAATAATGAAACTTGTAGTGGTAATGTTATCATTGGTACTGAAACTACTCCGACACCAAGATATGGAAACCACTACACATATACATCAAATACACCTAATGCGTTTCAAAACTATAAAATTTATAGAGATGGTAGCGAAATAGGGACCTCTGTAACCGAAACATATACAGATCAATTACCGGCTTATGGTGATTATCAATATTATGTAACTTCTGTTTATGATGAAGGTGAATCATTACCATCTAATACTGTAAATGTATCATGGCATGGTACACCCGATATTGCAGTTAGTCCCTTGTCTTTAACTCAGACATTATATCCAGATGAAAATGCTACACAACTTGTAACCATCACTAATAATGGTGATGATGATTTGAATTTTACTCTTAATTCAATTGTAGTATCTACAAATTCAGAGCGTACTGGTTATGCCGATATAGAAACAGATAATCTAAATCCTTATTATGTTGAAAATAGTTTAGATAACATAATGATTACACCTACATTCTCTAAAAAAACTTATTACAATATAAGAAACAATCCAAATATATTAATTTACGAACAAACCGCTAATCAAAATTACTATGTAGATGCCTTAATTGATTTAGGATATACTTTTACACAAGTAAGTAGTTGGAATGAATTAGAAAATACAATTAATAATGGAACAAATTGGGATATGGTTATTGTTAATTCTTACGTTGAACAATGTAATTCCAATAATTTAACAGCTCTAGATACATATCAATCTAATGGAGGCTATTTAATCTTTTCAGACTGGAGTGTGGATGTTTATTATTCTCATCCTCTTTTCTCAAATTTTGGTATTTCTTATTTAAATAATATTGTAACGCCAATTAATTTTACTGCAACAGATACCAGCCATCCTATTTTTAACATCCCTAATCAAATTAACACCTTTACTTGGTCTAATGATCAATACTATACTGACGGACAAATTGTCGACGTAATCAATGGCGCAACACAATTAGCAGCATTTAATAACTATCCAACAAATGGCGCTATTGTCTTAAATGCAAATCAGAATTGTATATTTAATGCCTTTCAATCAGATAATTTCCAAAACGATGATAATAATAATGGTAAAGCCGATATGATTGAATTGTTAGAAAATGAAATAGTATTTCTTTTAGGAGGCAAGTATTGGTTATCTACCACACAAACATCAGGAAGTGTTACACCCGGTTCTAGTGTAACCATTGATGTTAATTTCGATTCGACAGATATGGCGGTAGGTACTTATAATGGCAACGTAGTCATCTCAAGTAATGATCCTGATGAACCGATTGTTAATGTAGCTGCACAATTAATAGTGATAGATAATGGAGGTAGCGTCAATGATTTATCACAATTTGATTTTAAATATTTTCCTAATCCATTTAGTAAAAGTATAAATCTCAGTGCCAAAAAGAATTTTGATTCAATAAAAGTTTTTTCATTGCTAGGACAAGAATTAATTAATA
>WFZY01000294.1 GCA_015489265.1 Flavobacteriaceae bacterium
CCTTTTCGCGATTTGATTTCTTGTATGTTGCTAATTACTTTTTCATATTGCCCTTTCTTAGTCGCGATGACAAACACCGGCATATTTTCATCAATCAAAGCGATCGGACCGTGTTTCATTTCGGCAGCCGGATAACCTTCGGCATGGATGTATGAAATTTCTTTCAACTTGAGCGCTCCTTCTAAAGCTACCGGAAAATTAAAACCACGACCGAGATATAAAGCATTGGTCGCATCTTTATAATGATGGGCTATCTGCTGAATATAAAGGTCTGTTTGCAAAGTTTTTTCAATTTTTTCGGGCATACTTGCCAATTCCGATAAATACATATTGTATTCGCTCAATGAAATAGTCCCTTTTTCTTTAGCTAATTTGAGTGCCATCATTGCCATCACCATGACTTGTGTGGTAAAAGCTTTGGTCGATGCCACCCCGATTTCCGGTCCGGCATGCGTATAAGTTCCGGAATGGGATTCTCGTGGAATAGACGAACCAACTACATTACATATTGCATAAATAAAAGCATTTTTTTGTTTGGCTAATTTAATAGCTGCCAAGGTATCAGCCGTTTCACCAGATTGCGAAATAGGAATGACAATATCATTCTCTTTGATAATCGGATTACGATACCGGAACTCTGAACTGTATTCGACTTCAACAGGAATGCGCGCCAACTCTTCAAACAAATATTCCCCAACCAAACCGGCATGCCAAGACGTACCGGCACCGATCATAATCATACGGTCGGCATTTAAAAACTTATTGAGATGATTATCAATGCCCGATAATTTAATCAAATTTTGTTCCGGTAATACTCTACCGCGCATCGTATCGCGAAGCACATCGGGTTGCTCGTAAATTTCTTTTAACATAAAATGTTCGTAACCGCCTTTTTCTATCTGATCTAAGCTCAGCTGCAATTCTTGAATATATGGGACAATCTTAGTGTCATCTTTAATATTCCGAATATCCGGTTCTTTGCCACTCTTGATAATTGCCATTTGCTCATCTTCAAGATACATGGCATTTTTGGTAAATTCGATAAAGGGTGTTGCATCCGAAGCAATAAAATATTCATCTTTACCGATACCAATAGCCAAGGGGCTACCGAGCCGTGCCATTACTATTTCATCAGGATTTTGCCGGTTAAACACTACAATAGCATAAGCCCCGACCACTTCATTCAAAGCGATTTGCACGGCTTTACCCAAACCGACTTGTTCTTTTTGCATCACGTCTTCAATCAGATTGACCAATACTTCGGTGTCGGTATCACTTTTAAACCGGTATCCGCGGTTTAACAAAGTTTGTTTAATGGGTTCATAATTTTCAATGATACCATTATGCACGATGACCAAATTACCCGAATTAGACACATGCGGGTGCGCATTGATATCATTGGGTTCGCCATGCGTTGCCCAACGGGTATGCCCCAAACCTATATGTCCCTTCTTGTCATCGACATTTTTAAAAAGTTGTTCCAAATCGGCAACTTTGCCTTTGGTTTTTTTATAAATAAGTTCTTGGTCAAACAATGCCAACCCGGCACTGTCATAGCCGCGATATTCCAAACGTTTTAACCCGTTGATAATGATGGGAAAGGCATCTCGCTGCCCGATATATCCTACTATTCCGCACATAGTTTTATTGATTATTTGGTGATATGGTTATACTGGTTAATTGGTTATTTGCTGATATGGTTATTTGATGATTTTATTTCTACTTTATAATTTGAGGAATTGAGGAATATTCCCCATAACAACAACTATCTTTCTATTTCCTTGACTAAATGATAAACTTTTTCAAATAAATCCGCTTCGGTTTTATCAAATTGTTTTTGCCGGCGTTTCATCACGGCTTTGGCTACTTCCACGGCTTTATCGTAGCGGTAATCGGTATATTGCTGTCCACCCCACTTAAAAGACGGGAAAAACTTGGGTTGGTAATCCCCCCCGAAAATATTGCTACTAATACCGACTACCGTTCCGGTGTTAAACATCGTTGCAATGCCACATTTGGAATGGTCGCCCATAATCAGCCCGCAAAATTGTAATCCGGTATCGACAAAATCCCTTTGAGTATAATCCCAAAGTTTGACATTGGAATAGTTGTTTTTCAGATTGGAATTATTGGTGTCGGCACCCAAATTGCACCATTCGGCAATAACCGAATCGCCGAGATAGCCGTCGTGTCCTTTGTTAGCATTACCGAAAAATACGACATCTTTAATTTCACCACCAACTTTGGTATTTGGTCCCAAAGTTGTTCCACCATATATTTTTGCACCCATTTTAACTACCGAATTGTCCATTGCCGCAAAAGGACCCCGAATCATACTGCCTTCAAGTATTTTAACATTCTTGCCGATATAAACCGGTCCGTCATCCGTATTGAAAATAACGGCTTCAACCACCGCGCCTGCTTCTATAAAAACAGGATGTTTACCTATTTTGGTATTGGTCGATGATAATTTTTGTGATTGGCGGTTTTGGGTAACCCATTCATATTCTTTTTTGATTTGAGCAGCATTTTTATTAAAAATATCGTATGGCTTTTGAATACTTTCAACCGGTTTGGGATATATTATTGTTTTGCCTTCAAAATTTTGCGTATCTTCCCAAGACAACTTTCCGGTTCTAAACGCCAAAGTCATATTGTCATAAATAAGTCGCTGATTAAAATCTAAATTATGAATGGCTTTTAACAAATCTTTATCAAGTAAAAGCGCACTATTGATGTAGATATTATCTTCTTCAAAATGTACCGGAAATTTTTCGGACAAGTATGCTTCTGACAAAGTAGATACCGGTTGGTTTAAAAAAACTTCCCATTTTTCTTTGATCGTTAAAATACCACATCGGATTTCACTTACCGGACGAAAATAAGTCAATGGCAAGAGCCGTTTTTTGATATGATTTTGGTCAAACAGAATATAATTCATCGACTAAAATTGCGATTAAAGGTTTACAACACAACTACTGAATATTTTACAAAAATAAGCAAAAATTATACCCAAAAGCATTTTTTATTCTTAAATTAGCCAAATCAAAACCATTAAAACCAATGCAAACACCAATCATATCGCCTTCTATTTTATCTGCTGACTTTGCCGATTTGGAAAAAAGCTTTAAAATGCTCAACCAAAGTGATGCCGAATGGATTCATTTGGACGTTATGGATGGTAATTTCGTCCCTAATATCAGTTTCGGCATGCCGGTTATCAAGAGTTTACGAAAATTAACTAACAAAGTTTTTGATGCCCACTTGATGATTGAACAACCCGAACGCTATATCCATAACTTTAAACTTGTGGGGGTTGATGTTTTAACGGTGCATTATGAAACGCAAATTCATTTAAATCGTACCGTTGACTTGATTAAAAAAATCGGGATGAAAGCCGGTGTGGCACTCAATCCGCATACGCCGGTCAGCTTATTAAAAGATATTATTGCCGAGCTTGATTTGGTATTGATAATGTCAGTCAATCCGGGATATAGCGGACAAAAATTTATTGAACATTCTTACCAAAAGATAGCCGAAACCAAAGAATTAATCGCAGCAAGCGGTTCTAAAGCCATGATTGAAGTTGATGGTGGTATCAATGACGTAAACGCCCCTAAATTATTTGCTGCCGGTGCAGATGTATTGGTAGCTGCCAGTTATATTTTTAATCATGATAATCCGCTAAAAGCCATTAGAAATTTGAAGTATTTTTAGTATCTTTTTCTAGTTTCCAATTTCAAATTTACCGGATATTGTTGCTTTGATAGTTATAAATATTAAAATTTTTATTAATTTTATAACTAAAAGTTCCTGTATGCAATTTTTTAGACTTCTTATAGTATTCTCTATACTTACGTTTATGATGTTTGGCTGTTCGTTTGAACGTCATGATTCTGTTTTACAATATCGAAAAAAATTCACACCGCAAGAACAACATATCATGCAGGCAGCACGCGGTATTATTTCAAGGGCTTATTTCGGCTCTCTAATTACAATAGATAAAGACGGAAATGCCAAAGCCCGTTTAATGGAACCTTTTGCACCTGAAAAAAATTTTGTGATTTATTTGGCGACTAATCCCAAAAGCAGAAAGGTACAAGAAATACAAAAGCATCAACAAGCCACTTTACATTACATTGATGAGCCGCGAACCGGTTATGTATCATTGTATGGTAAAATTAATATTGTAACCAATGACAGTATTAAAAAAGCCCATTGGAAAAATGGCTGGGAACGCTTTTATCCTAATAAAAGTGATGGTTATATGCTGTTAAAATTTACACCTGATTACCTTGAAGTCATTAGTATTCGAGACAGTTTGACCGGTAATAAAGAAAATTGGCAACCGGCAAGAGTTGATTTTCTAAATAGAAATAAGTAGCAAATATCGAAAAGAACAGCTATTATGAAAATTTTAAAAGAAATTCACGGTTTTAAAAAATTTTTGTTTTGGTTAGCACCATTGCTGTTAGCTTTATTTGTTTTATATCCCGAAATATTGGATAAAGATAAGCCGGTAGTTGCCTATACAGCCGGGATTGCTATCCTAATGGCTATTTGGTGGATGACCGAAGTCTTGCCTTTGGGTGTTACGGCATTAATTCCGGTAGCTTTGTTTCCTTTGTTGGGCATTATGAACGGCAAAGCCGTTTCGGAAGTCTATTTTAACCACTTGATTTTTCTGTTTATCGGCGGATTTTTAATGGCATTGGCTATGGAAAAATGGCATTTGCACCGGCGTATTGCGCTACGATTGTTATTATGGATTGGCTTAAGTCCGGCGCGTATCTTGATGGGCTTTATGCTGACAACGGCTTTTCTATCCATGTGGATTTCCAATACCGCAACGACCATGATGATGGTGCCGATTCTATTGTCCATTATTGCAAAAATGGAAGAATTAAAAACCAATGAAGGCATACGGCAAATGGAAAAAGGTTTATTGTTAGGCATTGCTTATGCCGCATCTATCGGTGGTATTGCCACCCTGATTGGCACCCCGCCCAACCCGCTGTTTATCAGAGTATTTAAAATTTATTTTCCGCAAGCCCCTGACATTTCCTTTGCACAATGGCTGTTTTTTGCTTTTCCGTTATCGGTTTTGCTTTTAATTTTGGCTTTTAGCTACTTGTACATGGTATTTTTTAGAAAAGGAAAAGCCAATTTTAATATCGGCAAAGATATCATTGATAAAGAGTACCGGTCATTAGGAAAAATGCAATATGAAGAACGTTGGATTTTAACTTTGTTTATAACTTTGGCTTTATTGTGGTTGTTTAGACGTCCGATTCATTTGGGTAGTTTTACAATTCCGGGGTGGTCGCAAATATTTGCACACCCCAAATGGATTACCGATGGCAACGTCGCTATTTTTATCGGGATTTTATTATTTTTAATTCCGGCAAAAGACCGTAAAAAGTCTAAATATTTAATGGACTGGCATACGGCAGAACGGATTCCTTGGAATATTATCTTACTCTTTGGGGGCGGTTTTGCATTAGCTGCCGGTTTTAAACAATCGGGGTTATCGGCTTATATCGGTGAAAGTTTGACCGGTTTAAAAGACATTCCGCCTATTTTTATCCTGTTGATTATTGTAACGACTATTACCTTTTTAACCGAATTGACATCCAATACGGCTACCGTAGAAACTTTTTTGCCCATATTGGCAGCACTGGCAGTTGCCGTTAAAATCAATCCGTTGTTTTTAATGGTGCCGGCAACCATAGCGGCTTCCTTTGCCTTTATGTTGCCGGTAGCAACTCCGCCTAATGCCATTGTTTTCGGTAGCAAACGCTTAAAAATTCAAGATATGGTCAAAGCGGGTTTTTGGTTGAATATTATTGGTATTGTGGTCTTAACCCTAGTGTCTTATTACTATATGACTTGGGTGTTTGACATTGATTTGAGTCAGTTACCGGATTGGGTTAAATAAAAAAGCCATCTTTAGAAAAGACGGCTTTTAAATAAATTGTAATTAATTGTTAGTTAAAGTAATAACCAACACCAAATTTTAAACCGGTGTTTTTATAATTAATATATTTAGCATCTTTTTTTATACCACTTAAGCCCAAATAATATCTTAAGTCAAAGAATAAGCCATTTTCCATCTTATAACTGCCACCAATATTCAAACCAAAATCAGTTGAGTTAAGGTCATCTGTAATAAGATCAGAATTGGTATAAGTTCCTTGTTTAAACAGATCAGAAGCAGACATTAAAAAGCCCAATTGCGGTCCTGCATTGATACTGATATTTTCATTGACATAATATTTAAACATTACAGGAACTTGAATATAAGATAAAGAAGCTGTATAGGTCCATTTACCATCCATATCTTTTCCTTCTGCATATTTACCGGCACCTGCATAGTTAAATTCAGGCGCAATAGCTATTTGCTCACTTAACATAAATTCGGCAAAAGCACCTACCTCAAAATTCGTTTTATTCCTTGACTCATTATTAATATCTGATGCTATTTAATTTTAAAATTTATACCTACTTCACTTCTTTTAAGTCCTTATTCGGCTCATTCCGGACTTTTTGAAGTCAAAGATAAAATGGCTGTGTATATAAAGAAAATATTAGTGAAATTTGTAGGAAAACAATGATAATTTGTAAAAAATTCAAGAATATTTAAAAAAGTCAAATAAAAAAGCCGTCCTAAAAGGACAGCTTTTAATTAAGTTATATAACAATTATAGATTAGTTAAAATAATAGCCGATGCCAAATTTTAAAGCACTGCTTTTAAGATTACTATCATTTGTACCTGTTAATAGTTCGCTTGTACCAATAAAATATCTGAAATCAAAGAATAATCCGTTCTCCATTTTATAACTCGCACCAAAATTAATACCTGATTCATTTGAATTAAAATTATCTTTGATATCATTAACATCAGTATTAGTTTCGCCATTGTAAGTAACTTTTGTAGTGTTTTGAGCTGAAGACAAGAAACCAATTTGGGTACCAAAATTCAAACTAATATTTTCATTGACATAGTATTTGAACATTATTGGTAATTGAATATAAGATGTAGAAATGGTACTATTAAGTTTGAAATCGCCATCTTTATCTTCCAAAACATCTCCGGAAGTAGCATAATTTAATTCGGGAGCGATTGCAAAGTTGTCAGATACCATAAACTCAGCAACAAGCCCGAGTTCAAAATTCGTTTTACCTTTAGAGATATCATTGTAGTCAGAAGCATCATCACCTGATGCAGTAAAAGTTGTAAAACTACCGGCTGCTCTTGCACCAAAATGGATGTCTTGTGCTTGTAAGTTCATCATTCCTAAAAATAGGATCGTAATAAGTAAGGTTTTTTTCATAATTGTATTGTTTTTTTATCATACCTACTTCAATGTTTAGAGTCCTTGTTCGGCTTATTCCGGACTTTTGAATACAAAAATAAAGTCCGCAATATTGAGCACAAACAAATAGTGAAAATTTGGTAAATTTTAGTGATAGGTCATAATATTTCGGGGAAAGGTCACTAAATAATAAAATACCCTACCGAAAAATTCACGCCACTCATATGCCATTGTCCGTTGCCTTGGTCA
>WFZY01000295.1 GCA_015489265.1 Flavobacteriaceae bacterium
GCTACCATTGTCAAAATGATGCGCATACTGATGCTGACCCCTATTGTTTTGACTTTGCTTTTATACTTTCATCAAAAAAACAAAAAACAGGTTGTGGTGGACAAAAAACGCGGTTTACCGTATTTTATCACCGGTTTTATTTTTATGTCACTCATTCCGACTTTTCATTTATTGCATTCTGAAACAATCACGGTTTTAGGCAAATTAAGTCATTATTTGTTGTTGATAGCCATGGTTGCCATTGGTTTAAAAATCAGTTTTAGACATATAGTAAAACAAGGCGGCAAAGCACTGTTGGTTGGCAGTCTCATATTTTTGATTCAGATATTGTTTAGTGTTTTGATGATTGTTTTGTTAATACGTAAATAATTTTCATATTTACACGTATAACAATATCAGTATGGATTCAAAATTAACCTTAAAATTAAACCAAAGCGTTATTGAAAAAGCAAAACAATACGCGAGAGCACACAATACCAGTCTTTCACGATTGATAGAAAACTATTTAATGGCAGTAACCAAAAATGCTGAAAATACTGATGAGATAAGTCCGCTCGTCAAAAGTTTGACCGGTGTGGTTCAATTGGATGACAAGGATTATAAAAAAGATTATATTGACTTTTTGAATCAAAAATATTCATACTGGACCGCATTTTAGTTGATGCCAATATTGTTTTAGATTTGCTTGGTAAACGTTTGAATTATTATCGGGAAACACAGGAATTATTTACATTGTCCGATAAAAAACAAGTTAAACTGTATCTTTCGGCTCTTACATTTGCAGATACACTTTATATTCTCTCACAACAACTGAAAATGCATCATGTAAGAAAAATATTAAGAAAATTTAAAGTCTTGGTTGATGTGTTACCGGTAGATGACAAAATAATTGAATTGGTTTTGGAATCTGATTTTAAAGATTTTGAAGATGCCATACAATATGATACAGCCATAGAAAATGATATCGACATCATAGTAACTCGGAATTTAAAAGAATTTAAACCTGCAAAAATAACTGTGCTGACGGCAAAGCAATATGTTAAATCAAAGAAGTGAGATGTTTTGATTTTTTTTGTAACTTTATTGCATAAAATTTAAAGTTATGAAACCGACTTGATTAAAATAATTATTAAATACACAAAGAAATGATTATTTTAATCATCAAAGGTTATCCCGACGACGGTCGGGAACCAAAATATTAAAATTAAAAAATAAACAGATGAAAAAATCTTTATCCTTTATGCTTTTCTTATCTACATTTTTTTATTCGGTTTTTGCCCAATATCAAGGATTGTTAATGGGGGGAAGTGATGATGATGTGGCAACCTGTGTCTTTGCTTATTCTAATTCAATGATTTCAGGTGGTTATTACCAATCGGAAGATGGTGATTTTAGTTCAAATTACGGTTATGAAGATTGTTTTGTGTCAGCTGATTATTCATGGAAAACGGTTTTCGGTGGTACCGGTCATGATTATATTTATGATATCAGCAGTATGAATGGCAGCATTTATGCAGTTGGTGCTTCGGACTCAAACGATTTTGATATTTCCGGCAATCACGGCGGCTTAGATTATTTGGTTGCAAAATTAGATAGCACCGGACAATTACTTTGGACTAGAAGTTTTGGTGGTAGCGGAACGGATATTGCGACATCGGTTGTATTTGCTGACAATTATATTTGGGTTTTGGGTTATTCCAATTCGTCTGATGGTGATGTTACCGCAAATTACGGCGACTATGATTTATGGTTGATAAAATTGGATGCCGACGGCAATTTGCTTTGGCAAAAAAATTATGGCGGTTCAAATGATGACCGTAGTTCGGATATGGATTTGTCCTATGATTATAATGCACAAGGGCTAAGTCTGATTTTGGCAGGTTATTCCAAGTCGTCCGATGGCGATGTTACCGCAAATCACGGCGATTATGATTATTGGTTGTTAAATGTTGATAACACCGGTGCAATAGTTTGGCAACAATCATTAGGGGGTAGCGGTTCGGATATCAAACCCAAAATTTCAACCGGAAGTCAAGTTTCCATTGATATTGTCGGTTCGTCCAATTCAACAGACGGCGATATTACCAATCCTTTGGGCGGCTATGATGTTTGGTGGTTAAACGGTTATGCAGGGGCTAATGGATTTTATATAAATTATTCATACAATATTGGTGGTTCAAATGATGATTTCGGAACGGATGTATTAAATTTTCCATTTCCGATTTGTGGGAGCCCTATGGTTTATATCACATTTTATTCAAACTCATCTGATGGAAATGCTAATATCAATCATGGCGGTTATGATGCTTGGTTAGTACATACTGATTATAGTAATTTTGAATTTTTTAATTACGGTGGACAAGATGATGATAAATTTCTGAGTTTACCATACTATAATTTTAATGAATTTTTCGGTGATGTAATGCTATATAATTATTGTGTGGGTAGTAGTTTATCCGAAGATATTCCCGGGACAAATCCACATGGAAAAAAAGATGCTTGGTTTGTTTATGGACAAGCGGGTGGTATTAATGAATATTCAATCAAAGTTAAAGTTTTTCCCAATCCGGCATCTAATCAGTTGCATATTCAAGTTGATGAAGGGCAAATTAAGACTTTATGGTTATATGATATGACAGGCAAGTTATTGTTACACAATGAATTAAAGTCGTTGTCAGATCATTGTATTTTAGATTTACCTGAACTCAAAACAGGAAATTATTGGCTCAAAATAACGACGGAAAAAGGTATGGCAATTCAAAAAATAATTAAAACCGGTAATTAAATTCCAAACGCATTCGAGTCGCTTCAAACAGCCCGTTTTGCGTGATATTGTGTTGAATTTGTTGGGCATACCATAAGTTAAGTGCAACACTCAAACCATGACTTATAAGGTAGTTGAGTTGAGCTGACCAACCTTTGAAATTACTGCCGGATTGAGAATGGTCAACAGCCGGTAAAAGCCAATTGTCTTGTGACAAAAAATCTATAACAGCATATTTTTCAATATAGGCATACATGAGTTTTAGTCTAAATTGTTGGTAAGGGAAACTGATGCCAATATCAAATCCGCTTTTTTGATTACGCAAGTTGTGATCTATCGGATTTTGATTTTTATAATGGCTTAAATTGTGATAATAATTGGCATATAAATAATACCGGTTTCGGTAAAAAAAGCCATAACGAAACATGACGGCAAGCATGTTATATGACAACGACTTTGTCAAACGGGCATGCATAAAAGCCGGACTAAGTATAAAGCGATGCCGATTGACATTTAGGGACGTTCGTAGTTGAAAAAATGATAAATTATTTTGCCGGTCAAATGTAGTAGGGTTTGGTAAACTGTCATAAGGATTATTACCGATAAGAAAAAATCCGGTATTGATTTTAAATTCCGGAACATAATCACCGAAAAAATGGATTTTCTTACTAATGGCTATTCCTTCGGGTTTGAGATCATTATCCCACAATATTTCGTTGGTTTTCCATAGGTTGATACTGTTTTTGCCGAGCCAAGCGGTCCACCCGTTATGTTTATATTTGATATAAGCTTTGTCTAAAAAGATAGATTTTTGACTAAAAGCATGATTTCCTAAATCGACATAAGCAGAACGATGATTACCGGTATTTCCGGTTGATATTCTACCGCTAAAAGTAAAATCTTTGTATAAATATTTGAAACCGAAGTTCATTCGAAGCAAAAATCTGTCATAATTAGGTTGGTCGCTATTGTCAGACAACCGGATGTTTCTGTTTAGTTCGGGTCCGATGCTAATATGTCCGAATATTTTTAACCGGTTTTGAGAATAGCCGGTTTGTAGGATGGTAATAAGTAGGAATGATAAGAAAAACGGTTTCATTAATATTGAATTTATGCAAAGATAGAAATTTTAGAAAATTCGAATAATAAAAAATTGATGAGATGAAATGGATAGATTGTTCGTTAAATAAAAAGACCTAACAGGTTTTTAAAACCTATCAGGTCTAAAGTGCGTTCAATTTATTAACCGAATAATTATTAAATCTACTTCATCAATTCCAAGCTACGCTTGATAAATTGTGTTAATGCTTCGCCTTTGAGTAAGTTTTGCGACAATTTAGCCAAATCCAAAGC
>WFZY01000296.1 GCA_015489265.1 Flavobacteriaceae bacterium
CAATTGCCGGTAAAAATCTTTGTTGGCAACCGCACCGGTCGGCATATGCGGATAATTGAGCCACATCAATTTGACTTTGCTCAAATCAGATTGTGCCAAAGCTTTTAAATCGGGCAAGTAGTTATTTGTTTCATTTAATGCATAATACACCGGTTTGCCACCGGCAAGCAACGTAGCGGCGCGGTAAGTCATATAGCCCGGGTCGGGCAACAGAACTTCATCTCCCTGATTAAGAAACGCCATACTAATGTGCATAATGCCTTCTTTGGAACCGATTAAAGGCAGAATTTCCGTTTCGGCATCCAAAGCGGTTTTGAAATATGTTTGATAATAGCCGGCTATGGCTTGTCGCAACTCCGGAATACCACGGTAACTTTGATATTGATGCGTGTCGGATTGTAATGCTGTTGCTGCCAAAGTTTGCCGGACAGCTTCGGGTGGCGGTAAGTCGGGGCTGCCAATCCCCAAATTAATCACCGGCTTGCCTTCGGCACGTAAGCGGGCAATTTCTTTGAGCTTGGTCGAAAAATAATATTCTTGTATGTGTTCGAGTCGTTGTGCTTGCATTGTTATTTTTTCATTGAAGTATATTCTCCTAAAATTTTCAGTTCGATAACTTGACGGGCAACTTGATACATCGCCGTTTGATAATCGGCAAGACGGTCAATCAGTAAATCGACAAAAAAGGCGTATTCCCACGGTTTATCGATAATCGGAACGCTCTGTATCTTGCTCATATTCAGGTTGTAGCGGTTAAAAATCTGTAATACATTGACCAAACTGCCGGGTTGGTGCGAGAGCTTGAAACGAATGGAAGCTTTGTTAAAATTTTGGACGGTATCGCCGTTTTTTAAATCCAACACCACAAAACGCGTCGCATTGATTTGATTGGTTTGAATGCTTTCAGCTATAATGTCCAAATCGTAAAGTTTGGCAGCTTCGTAACCGGCAATAGCGGCTATCCCTTTGAGTTGTTTTTGTTGGATGATTTTTGCCATTTCGGCTGTATCCTTTTCTTCCACCAACTTGATATGCGGTTGGCTACGCAAATATTTGCGGCATTGCAATAATGCCATAGGATGGCTCCATACTTCTTTGATGTCTGCCACAGTTTGTCCGGGCAAAGCCAACAAATGATGATGAATGGGTAAATAATATTCGCCGGCGATATGTAAATCGTATTCGTCAATCAAAGCGTAGTTGGGCAAAATAGCGCCGGCAATCGTGTTTTCAACCGCCATAACGCCTTTGTCTATTTTGCCTTGTTTGAGCAAGATCGGTATATCATTAAAATCCATACATTCTACAAAATGATTGTCTTCTCCGAATAAATTTTTGGCTACTTCGTAATGAAATGAACCGACGGTGCCTTGTATGCCTATATTCATATTTTTAGTTTTTTTACTTTTCAGACCTGGTAGGTTTTTGGGAAACCTAACAGGTCTTTTATTTCTACCGACCTGGTAGGTCTTGCAGACCTGCTAGGTCTATTTTAGCAAGTTTGATTATTAACATTTCTTTCTCCATTTAAGACCTATCAGGTTTTTAGAAACCTAACAGGTCTGTTATCCATCAATTTCCATAATATCTCTTAAAATCTCAATGTTCATTCTTTTCGAATGTATAGCAAATTTAAAATTCTCAATGTCATCAAATAAATACGTAATAATCTCTTGATTTAATAATGCCGTATTGCCCGTAATCAAATTTTTGTAAGATGAGAATTTATAATTTAACGAATTCTCAATATTGTGGTGGTCCGGATTGGTATTCACATATAAAATAACATTTCTTAAATACTGTTCTGTATCAATCAAATTTTTAACCGGATGTTTTTTAAATAAATTTCCTGAACGATGATACCGTTTGTTAAATGCTTTTGTATATGCATTAAATAAATTAGAAAAAAACCTATATAATTCTTTTTTATTCGTTTGATAATCAATAGGTAAATCTTTGGTTTCCTTAATCCTGAAAACCAAATGAAAATGATTAGGTAATAAGCAATAAGAATACAAATCAATTATAG
>WFZY01000297.1 GCA_015489265.1 Flavobacteriaceae bacterium
ATTCGGCAATGCTTGATATTAGTAGTGCTGACAAAGGGATATTAATTCCCCGAATGACACAAAACGAGCGCGATAATAATATTGCCAATCCCGTAAACGGACTATTGATTTATCAAACGGATAACACAGCCGGATTTTACTACTACAACGGTAATGCTTGGGTATTGGTAAAAGACGACACCAATGCGGTTAAAAAAATTAACGACTTATACGATGCCAAGTCCGATGATGATGGCACAAATAATGGTTCATCTGTTTTTATAGGACTATATGCCGGTTCCGTTGACGACCACGGTGATAACAAGAATGTGGGTGTAGGATACAGTGCTTTGGTAAACAATACCTATGGCGAAAATAATGTAGGTGTCGGTTACGGGGCAATGTTAACCAATACTTCCGGTTTTGATAATACCGCCACAGGTTATGCCAGTATGTATTTGAATAATGATGGCGCTGCCAATTCTGCTTATGGCTTTCAATCACTTTACAGCAATACGTCCGGTGGGTATAATACAGCCGGTGGTTTTAATTCGCTTTATAATAATTCGGTTGGAGAGAAAAATACAGCTTATGGTGCCTTTGCTTTGTTTTCAAATACGGACAAAAGTAGTAATACGGCTGTTGGCTATGGTACATTATATAGCACAAACGAAGGCGAACATAATGCAGCATTGGGCGATTTCAGCTTATATTCAAACACCAAAGGAAATAATAATTCCGCTATGGGTGGTTCCAGCTTGTATCACAATACCGAAGGAAATTTTAATACCGGTATCGGTTATTTTTCATTGGTAACCAATACATTAGGAAACGAAAATACCGCTTTGGGACACGGCGCCCTTTACGGCAATAATGATGGGAGCTATAATCTGGCTTCCGGCTCTTTTGCCTTGTTTAGCAATACTTCCGGTGCAGGCAATACGGCAGTTGGCTTTAATGCCCTTTATAATAACAAAACCGGAAATTACAATACTGCCGTAGGAGATAATGCTTATTTTACCGCCGACAATTTGACCAACACCACTTGTATCGGCTACGATTCGGGAAAAAATACCAGCGCCGACAACAGGATTGAAATAGGAAATGCCAGTGTCTCGTGGATTGGTGGACAGGTTACGTGGAGCACATACAGTGATAGGCGCTTTAAAACCAATGTTCAAGACGATGTCGTCGGTTTGGATTTTATCAAGCGTTTGCATCCGGTTACCTATCATTGGAATATTCATAAGATGAACCAACTAACACATAAAGCCGATGAAAAAGATTGGGCTTCCAAATATGATATTGAACAGATTAAAATGACCGGTTTTTTAGCCCAAGAAGTTGACAGAGCAGCAAAACAAAGCGGTTATGATTTTAGCGGTGTGCGACAAGAAAAAGACCAAAATAAAATATACAGCATCAGTTATGCCCAATTTGTGGTGCCTTTGGTCAAAGCCGTTCAGGAACAACAAGATGAAATTGAACAACTGCAACAGACAAATCAAAGATTGCAGCTAGATAATGCCCAATTGCAAAAACAGTATCAAGGCGTTTTGCAACGCTTGGAAAAATTAGAAAAAACAGTAGGACAGTATTAGATGAGTTGTGTCATTTCGACAGAGATTTTATGACGCAGGCATAAAAGCGACGAGAAATCTTTTAACTAATTAAGCTGGAGTTAATTAATATTAATTCCCTGACCAGGTAAGTTTCCCAAACCTGCTAGTTAGCCTTTATTAGAGTAGAGAATTAAAATATAGAGGAATAGAAATGAAAAAATTATTTTTAATTACATTATTAATTATTGCATTTGTAAACATAAATGCACAAACACCACCAACAGTATATGTTGCCGGAGACGGAACAGGTGATTTTAATTGTGACGGTACAAGCGATCAGGTAGAAATAAATCTAGCTCTTGATTATGTTGCTTCACATTCAGATTTTACAACCGTTTATTTAAAAGGGGCTATGACATACACTATTGACGAACCCATTATTATTTCTAGTAATACAATATTAATTGGCGATGCAAATGTCAAAGTACAATTGAAAGATTATACGGACTGGCCATATAATAAACCATTGATAGGTCAAAAAGGTGGTGAGCATTGGGCAGGCGGCGTAAATGAAGGATCGTTAGCAGATCAAATATACGGCACTGCTAATGATAGTATCTCCAATGTAGAAATTGGTGGATTTGAACTTACAGCAGGTAACCAAAATGCTTCACCCGGAAGTTGGTATTATATATTGATGATTTTTTATGGAACTTCTAATGTTACAATTCATGACATGTATTTACATGACGGGTATAGTGATTTTGTTCGTATAATGAGTTATGATGTCGGCATGAATAATACGGTAAAAATTCACAACAATCTAATGGAAAATTCCGGTCATGATGGTTTGTATCTCGGATATATCAGTAATATAGAAGTATATAACAATCAAATCTACGGCACTAGAACAAATGACGGAATAAGACTTGGGCAATGTGATACTATTTCTGTTTATAGAAATATCATTGGAAACAGTTTAGATGATACGCCGTCCGGATATGCCGGAATAGTAATTACGAATAATGAGGTCCCTGTTGGTTCAGCAGAGATATATGAAAATTATATATACGGTAAAGCCGGAGGTATTGTAATTGAAGGTGGAAGTACAAAAAATTTAATGGAAAATGTGCATATTCATCATAATAGAATGTTTAAAATTTTTGACAATACCGCCGGTGGAGATTACTTTTTAAATGGAGGAGTTCATATTCATGGAGCGCACAATACTCTTATAGAAAATAATACTATTGAAGGTAGTTATAAAGACGGTATCGTATTTGAAATCGGAATCGGAACAGAAACGGGATATCAAACAATTGTACGTAATAATATAATAAGTAATAGTACCGCTTACGGACTCAATAATTTAGATAGCAACAACCATACTTTCATTTCTGAATACAATGATATTTATAATAGTTCTGCGGGAAATTATAATAATGCATCTTCAACTACCGACATCCATACTGACCCTTTGTATGCTACTTCTACAGATGTAAATGATCCAAACGCCGTTGATTTTCATCTTAAATCTACGGTTGGACGTTGGAATGGTAACACGTGGGTTACAGATTCAGTAATAAGTCCTGCTATTGATCAAGGTAATCCATCATCAGATTTTTCAAACGAACCTAGTCCGAACGGAGGCAGAATAAATATGGGTGTTTATGGTAATACATCAGAAGCATCTAAAAGTACTGCTACTAATATAAGTACAATAACAGATGATAATCTAATAGTTTATCCAAATCCTACATCAATGAATGTTTTTCTAAATAAAGAGTTTAATAACTGTAAGTACGAAATAATTTCAATAGCAGGAACTATTGTTAAAAGCGGAAAAATAAATCTTAATAGTATCGATTTATCTAAACTAAATACGGGTGTATATTTTATTAAAATATTTGAAATATATTCTGATAAAATAAAAGTTGCTAAAATAATTAAAGAATAACAGAGACTAATAAAAATATAGCGCATTTGACAGATAGTGATACTAAAATAAGATTCATAAATAGTGCAAAAAAGCCGTTCAGGAACAACAAACGGAAATAGAGCAACTACAACAGACAAATCAAAGATTGCAGCTAGATAATGCCCAATTGCAAAAACAGTATCAAGCCGTTTTGCAACGCTTGGAAAAATTAGAAAAAACAGTAGGACAGAATTAGATAAGTTGTGTCATTTCGACAGAGATTTTATGACGCAGGCATAAAAGCGACGAGAAATCTTTGAACTAATTATGATTTTTTATAATACAGACCTGCTAGGTATTTGAAAACCTAGCAGGTCTTATCCAAGAGAAAAAGTTAAAATCAAATCTATCAGACCTAGTAGGTTTAGGAAACCTGCTAGGTCTTTTCAAAGAGAAATCATAGATTAAATTAATATTTGTAATTTTACAAAAAATAGTATGGGCTTGGAAAATAAGACATCAAAGAAAAAAAAGGTAACGGTTAATGATATTGCGAAGGCAGTGGGGATGTCGGCATCAACAGTGTCAAGGGCTTTATCAAATCACCCTAAAATCAGTAGTAGCACAAAGGAAGTTGTTTGGAAAGCCGCAAAGAAGTTGGGGTATTTTGCAGGAAATAACGGTTATATGCAATCGGGACAGCCCAAAACCATTATCATTTTAGTCGATCATACGCAAATTAATTCAGCCCGGACTTTTGTTAAATCCGTTCAAGATGTATTGGAAAAACAAAAATTGCAAGTATTGATCAAATACATTTCCGATGATGATGCAACAGCTTTAAAAAGTTTGCAACAGCTTTCCAAATTTGATATTGCCGGATTTATCAGTTTGTTAAACGCTCAAAATCTTTTGTTACAACTATCTGACATTGCAACCGAATACCATATTCCGTTGGTGGTTGTCAACAATGCCAATATCAGTCCCGATTCCGTTATCATTTCCCCCGATTTGTATAACGGCATGATGTTGATTTTAAGACATTTATTAAGGGTACGTGCGCTTCATCCGGTTTTGATATCCAATCCCGATTTTGTGTATGCCGATGCCTTAAACAATGCTTTTGAAGAAGTTGCCGAAGCTTTTGAAAATAAGCTAACATATCGAAGATTTGATGTGCAAAATTCCTACAAAGAATTGAAATTTGAGATTGAACAAATTTTACAAAAACACCCTGAAACGGATGCATTTATCACCTACAATTACGATACGGCTTTGCAATTGCACTATTTGTTGACATCTAAACATATCAAAATACCCGAAGACATTAAAATTGTCAGTTTTGGTGATGAAGACGGACAGCCCTATATTTTTCC
>WFZY01000298.1 GCA_015489265.1 Flavobacteriaceae bacterium
AGGTGTATTACTATTCTTGTTTTTATGGTATGCGACAAGAAAACACATGATAGTAATTAGCTCAAATGGCGGTAGTTCAGCTGATATTCTTGCTTCTCATGTCAGTAAGCAAGGTGTTAAGGAATTTATTCACCAAGTGGTAAAAGCTAAAGCTGAAAGAATCCAAATGTTAAATAATAGCTAAAAATGGCTAAATGATTATAATCATAAAGTTGGGAACAAGCCGAAAAGCTAACTATAAAAATTTGGAGTAGGCATAATTTAAAAATATTGATTATGAAAAACAAATGTGAATGGTGTGGTAGAACTTATACCGTACATATTTTAGAATTCGGATGGAAAGAACGATATTGTTCTAAAAAATGTAAACATGAAGCCGAAAAAGCTAATAGGAGTTAAAAAATCAATTCTTTAGAAGTCAGATAGTAAATGGTATTCTATCTGACTTTTAAAATGGATATTACAAAAACCTTGATAAATTATTTTAGACTAGATATGTTATGAGAGTATTATTTGTGTTAATAACATTTATTTTGATTGGATGTTCTAATAAAGAACTGGACAGAGATAAAGCATTTGATTTGATTAAACAACATTATGAATATCCGAATGTTGAAACCATGCGTTTTCCGGGGATTTCTTACCCTGGTAAAATAAATAGAGAATTTAAGAATTTGTTAAATGAAAATTACATATCAGTAAAAAGAAAAGATAAATACGGTCATGATTATTGGATATATTTAACTTACAAGGGAAATCCTTTTAAGATTTCCGGAAAAGTAGGTTATGACGGTTATATTGTTGCATCAAACATTACAAGATTAGATAAGGTTACAGGAATTAAGTTTAACCAAGGAAAAAATGAAGCTACGGTTGAATTTAATACTAAAAAGACGGATATAACGCCATTCGGATTAACAAAAGATAATACTGAAACAATTAGGAAACACAGCGCAACAATGGAACTTTATGATGACGGATGGCGCGTGACTTCAAATAAGCCTAATAGAATAATAATAGTTGATGATGTTAAGGGATTTGATAAAAATTACATGAATGAATTACAAAAGATTGATAAGCTTTTAACCAAAGAATCCGGTAAATCACCCTGTATCATAAAAAAAATTTACAGTAAATATGGCGTAGATTTTATGGTTGTTGATTATGTTAAATATGCTGGTACTTATGAGGAGTCTGATGCGCCTAAATATGAGAATAATAACCCCAAATTGAGAACATTTTTGTTGTCCGATAATACCAAATTATACGATGTTTATGGAAAAACTTTTGTTGGAAAAGATTTACAAAAAAAGATAAATATCGGTAGTTATTATGATATATCTGTTGATAATGGTATAGTAAGATATATTAATGAAATATATTTTCCTTAATTTTTATATCCAAAACCCAAAAACGCCTATTAGGTTGACAATAGGCGTTTTTTTGAATGAAAATCTACTTATACATTTGATAAAGCACTTCTAACCGTTTTTCCAATTCGGTTTTATAACGTTCTGATATTTGATAAACTTTGTCTCTTATTTTCAGGCGTTTGCCATTGATTCTACCTGTTAATATTTCATCTTTGATATTTACAATGGAATGATCACTGATTCTTACAAAATAGTAAGGCAAAGTTTTAAGTATAGACGAAAGGTTGCCTCTGATATAATAGCGTTCGTTATCCCAAGTAACCACCTGTGCATAGTTGGTGTCGACCTTTTTATAAACCGGCTTGCCGGTCTTTTTGGTGAGTTCTTCGTCTTTTTCGTCCGTATTGCGGGTAATGACGGCAACATCTTCAAATTTTAAGGGAACTTGTGATACATCTTGATGACCTAATTCTTTTAATTTGTAGATATAATCGGTGTAAACCAATAAACCATCTTTGATAGGTGGGTTGGGTTGGGTTTTATGCCTGTGTAAAACCGTTTGTATTTTTCTGAGAATGTCTTCAATATTTAATTTGTTGTTTTCTTTAACAATAAAATCTTCATGATTGGTGTGTAAACCTTCATAAAAGGTTTGGTTATCTGCCCGTTCGGTTACATAAATAAAGGGGATTTTATAGTCTTCAAAAAGCATTTTTCCTAAATCCAATCCGGTATAATCGCCTTGCAGGTTGATATCAAGCAGTGCGATATCCGGTCGTTGTCGATTAATCTCGGCTATGGCATCTTCTACGCTTGGCGTATAGTCGGCAACCGAATAGTTTTCTTTGACCAATTTTTTTCGAAGTTTTTCGTACAAAATGGCTTCATCTTCTACAATCAAGATATGTGCTTTCATATTTTTATGCTTTTGGAAATTGTATAGTTAATTGTACACCGTTATGACTTCTTAAATCAAATGTGCCTTTGAGTTGTTTAGACAATAGTAACATGATGCGTA
>WFZY01000299.1 GCA_015489265.1 Flavobacteriaceae bacterium
AAAGGCATGACTTCCGTCGTATTTGAAGGTGGTACACATAACACACCCGAAGCCACTCGAAATTTGGCTGCCGGTATTTGGCACAGTTTGGCACAAGCCGGTTTTATCAAAAACGATTTGACCGAAGTGCTGCAAAGCCGGCAATTGTTGATTGATATTTCAAAAAATTTACCACATCATCTCGAATTGACTTACCGCCATAAACTCGACCGGTATCAAGATTTTAAAATGCAACCGGGCTACTACAATTTTAAACCGGTACAAAAATCGGAAAGTTTAGCTGTTCAAAATCAGCAAGTTGTAGAAAGCCCGTCCAATGGTTTTATGTTGATGCCTTTGTATCAGAAAAAAGGCAGCGACGGCTTTTTTATCGTTAAAGAAAAATAATGTCTTACTACGCCCCCGGAAAATTAATGATTAGCGGCGAATATGCCGTACTAAACGGTGCCAAAGCTTTGGCCATCCCGACTGCCGGTTACGGACAAAATTTGCAGGTAGAAGCGCAAGCACCAAACGGACATTATTGGGAAAGTTATGACCCGTCCGGTAAATGGTTTGAAGCAAGTTTTTCACAAGATGTACAACAGATAACCGGTACCACTAATCTATCGCAAGCAGTTGTTATTCAACGGCTTTTGCAATTTATCCGACAACAAAAACCGGAACTTTTTAAACAGGGAAAACATTTTAAAACACATTTAAACTTTAACCGGAATTGGGGATTGGGGTCATCGTCAAGCTTGATTGCTTTGCTCTCGCAATGGTCGGGGGTGCCGGCATTTGACTTGCTCGACAATAGTTTTGGTGGTAGTGGCTATGATGTAGCGGTTGCCATGACAAACAAGCCGGTTTTATATCGACTATCCGAAAGAAAACAATCAAATAGTCCGGTTTACAAGGGTAAATATCCCGTATGGCAAGCGGTAGATTTTAATCCGGATTTTGCCGATAGCATATTTCTGATTTATCGCAATGTCAAACAAAATAGCCGGGATGAAATTAAAAAATACCGGCAAAAAACCATAGAATCCGCACAAATACAAATGATTTCGCAAATCAGCGATGCGCTACTGACTTGTCAGAGTTTAGATAGGTTTGAAATGCTCATTGATAAACATGAACAAATTATCAGCCGTATTTTGCAACGCCCTACGGTGCAGCAAGAACTTTTTGCCGATTATCCGGGACAAATCAAAAGTTTGGGGGCTTGGGGTGGTGATTTTATCATGGCAACGCGACAAGAAGCACCGGCTTATTTTCAATCCAAAGGATTCCGGCAAATACTTTGTTTAAAAGATATATTGAACTGATGGACAGCGCTAAACTCTTGGAATGGTACCGGCAAAATAAACGCGACTTGCCTTGGCGGCAAACCAAAGATCCTTATAAAATTTGGTTGTCGGAAATTATTTTGCAGCAAACCCAAGTCAAACAAGGACTGCCTTATTATCAAAAGTTTGTCACACATTATCCCAATGTGCAGGATTTGGCAGCAGCAAGCGAACAAGAAATTTTAAATTTATGGCAGGGCTTGGGCTACTATTCACGCGCCCGTAATTTGCATTATACAGCAAAAGATATTGTTACAAATTACCAAGGAAAATTTCCAAAAACATACAAGGAACTTTTAAAACTGAAAGGTGTCGGCGAATATACGGCGGCAGCCATTGCGTCTTTTTGCTGTAACGAACCGGTAGCAGTACTCGACGGCAATGTTTATCGTGTTTTGTCGCGCTTATTTGGTATTGACACACCCATCAATACGACCGAAGGTAAAAAGATCTTTAAGCAACTGGCACAAAATCAACTGGATAAACGGCAACCGGGGCTTTACAACCAAGCCATTATGGAATTTGGCGCTTTGCATTGCAAACCGGCACAACCAAAGTGTACAACTTGTCCGTTGGCACCGGATTGTGTAGCTTTTCAAACCGGACAAACCGGACATTTGCCGGTAAAATTGTCCAAAGTC
Organism: Flavobacteriaceae bacterium; assembly: GCA_015489265.1. Taxonomy (GTDB): domain Bacteria; phylum Bacteroidota; class Bacteroidia; order Flavobacteriales; family Flavobacteriaceae; genus WGBX01. The sequence goes on from WFZY01000299.1 coordinate 1,973, forward strand.
AAAATCAAAAAACGGTATCTGCATTATTTTTTGGTAGAATGGCAAGAGCATATCATTTTGGAAAAACGTGACAGTAAAGGTATTTGGCAAAATTTATTTCAATTGCCTTTAATAGAAACCGGTGCAAACAACCGTATTACAAATAACGATTTGAAAAAATTATACGAAGCATATCAAATTATCCCTTTGAACAAACCGGTTATTCTTGATAAAAAACTTCATAAATTGACACATCAACACTTACATATCAACTTTTGGCAACTAAAAAGCACCCGAAAACCTATAAGTATTGTTCAAAAATCAGCTGTGCCGGATTACCCTTTACCGATAGTTATTGCGAAATTTTTGGATAATAATATTTTATGATTTACCTTTGACATATAATTTCATTTTTATTTAAAGCACAATAAATTAATACATTATGAACGGAACAATTAACAAAGTTATCTTAATCGGTCATTTAGGCGACAATGTCAAAATGCACTATTTTGAAGGTGGTAATTCTATAGGTCGTTTTCCTTTGGCAACCAATGACAGTTATGTCAACAAACAAACAGGTGAACGTGTTGTCAATACCGAATGGCATAACATAGTCGTAAGAAATAAATTGGCTGAAATTTTTGAACGTTACGCCAAAAAAGGCGATAAAGTATATTTGGAAGGGCGTTTGCGCACCCGCAAATGGACCGGTGAAGACGGTCGCGATCGTTATACTACCGAAGTACATGTCACCGAATTTACGTTTTTGACCCCGAAATCTAAAGAACAGTCAAGTGCAAATACCAGTCAACCGGTACAGAATACTCCGGCACAATCCGGTACAAGCAATCAAACAGATATTAATCCCGAAGGGGAAGTGCCGGAAGACGACTTACCATTTTAAAGCTGTAAACAATGGACGACCCGGATAGTTTATCCCAATTTATTCAAATATTACCTTACCTGATAGCTATTATCGTCTTGTTGATTTTTTCGGCATTGGTGTCCGGTTCCGAGATAGCGTTTTTTTCGTTATCTCCGGCACATCTTGATACGCTTGAAAAAGAACGCAAAGGACAGGTTATCAAGCGATTGCTACAAAAACCTAAAACCTTATTGGCAACTATTTTGGTGGCTAATAACTTTATCAATATCGGTATTGTGATATTATCTACTTATACGACGGCTATTTTACTGAGACATGTAGAAGGTTGGTGGAAGTTTGCCATTGAAGTGGTTTTGGTAACTTTTTTAATTTTACTATTTGGTGAAATATTACCCAAAGTTTATGCCAATCGCAATCCGGTAAAATTTGCTTTATTTATGGCTACGCCATTGCTCATTTTGGAAAAAATATTCTATCCGGTTTCTGTTTTTTTGGTCAAATCGAGCCGTATTGTCGAGCAACGTTTAAAAAAACAATC
>WFZY01000300.1 GCA_015489265.1 Flavobacteriaceae bacterium
ACAAAGATTTAAAAGCGCCTTTTGATTTTACGATTAAAAAATCCAAAGCGGCTATTCAAAAAGAACAAGATTCCATCAAGCAACATGTGCCGTTGTTTTTTGATTGGAAACCCGTTGCTTTGACCGAAATTATTCGTAAAACGGATAGTATTATTCGCAAATCGGGTTTTCAAAAACCGGAAATGGATAGATTAATCGCTTTAAATCACCAATTATTACCGCAGATTTATCAAACCGGCTATTTAAAACAACTGCCGGCAAATTACAAACTGCCTGATTTGTATATCATTAATGACCACAAACTGAAAGAAATACCGGTCAGTTCGGTTTTTGATGTGCCAAAAGTCAATCGATTATTAGAAAAATATCTGCCCGGTCAGTCGGAATATTTGAGCTTTATGGCGCAACTTTACAGTCGGCAATTGCCGGTTAATTTAAAGCTCGATAAGCATTATTATCAACAATATTTGCAACAAAAATTAGCGGATATCAGTGTCAATAAGGGCTTGGTATTAAAAGGACAAGTGATTATCAAAAAAGGTGCAATTGTGACGCCGGAAAAATATGAGATACTGAACTCTTTAAAGCAAGCATACGGTCAAAATACGGCAAGTAAATACCATCAATTATGGGTGTATGTGGGCTATGGGGTTTTGGTTGCTTTGGTCTTGTTGATGTTGTTGTTATTTTTAAAACAATACCGCCCCGAAATATATGAGAATAACATCAAAATTGGTTTGATTGTCTTTAATATGCTGTTGATGTTGGGCTTGATGACATTTACGGTCAAATATTATCCTGCTTATGTTTTTGTGGTACCATTGACCATTTTGCCGTTGATATTAAAAGCATTTTTTGATGCGCGTGTCGGATTGTTTGTGTATGTTTTGACGGTGTTGCTGCTCGGCTTTGTAGTGACCAACAGTTTTGAATTTATGTTTTTGCAGATGATTGCCGGAATTGTGAGTATTTTGACGGTTTCCGAATTGACCAAGCGTTCCAATTTGTTTTCATCCGTGGGGAATATCGTTTTGGTTTATGCTATCGGATATTTGGCTTTTCACTTGATTTATGAAGGTGATTTTTCGGTAATAGATTATAATGTATTGATTCAGTTTATCTTTAACGGACTTTTGGCAATTGCCCTATCACACCAATTGATTTTGTTATATGAGAAATTGTTTGGTTTGGTATCTGATGTGTCTTTGTTGGAATATTCCAATACCAATTCCAAATTACTCAAACGCTTGGCAGACAAAGCCCCCGGCACTTTTAACCATTCGATGCAAGTGGCTAATCTGGCAGAAGCCGCGGCAAATGCTGTTCATGCCAACGCATTATTGGTCAGAGCAGGGGCATTATACCACGATATAGGCAAAATGCTCAATCCATTTTATTTTACCGAAAATCAAACATCCGGTGTTAATTATCATGACGATTTACCACCCGAAGACAGCGCCCGCATCATTATTCAACATGTGTTGGACGGGGTCGAATTAGCCCGCAAAAATAATTTGCCCGATAGAATTATCGACTTTATACGGACCCATCATGGCACGGGAATTGTGCAATATTTTTACAAAAAAGCTTTGGAACAAAATCCGGATGTAGATCAAACTAAATTTCGCTATCCCGGACCCAATCCTTTTAACAAAGAAACCGCTATTTTGATGATGGCGGATTCCGTTGAAGCGGCATCTAAAAGTTTGCGGGAACCGACAGCCGAAAAGATTGACGAATTTGTCGATAAAATTATCGATCATCAGTTGCATTCCGGGTTGTTGGACAATGCCAATATCACTTTGAAGGAAATTTCAACCATTAAAAAACTGTTTAAGAAAAAATTGAAAAATATTTATCATTTAAGGATTGAATATCCTGAGTAGAAGAAAGTTAAAAATGCTAGGAAAATGTGTAGAATTGTGTGTGTTCTATGTTAAATAAAACCGGATTTGTATATATTGGTCTGTTACACAAATAAATAATCATATCATCAGAAAAAATGTCATTATGAAAAAATTATTATTCTTATCAACCGTCATTTTATTTGCCGCTTGTAAATCGCAACGAAATGTGCAATCGTCAACGTCAGAAAAGAATTCGGCTTTTGCTTATGAATTTGTGGCGCAGTCAACTTTACACAATATTGGAAAGAAGGCTTTTGCCCCCGGCTTGTATAAATTTACCGATAAAGCACGTTGGGATAAATTTGTGCAAAAAATGCAGGAATCAAATGAAGCAAATGCCAAATTCAAATTGGAAAATCCGGATTTTGATAAATATATGTTAGTAGCTATTTTTGACCGGATTTTATCGCATGGCGGGGTAAAATTTTATATTGATAAAGTTGAGAATACGGACAATAGCATTACATTTATTACGGCACATCAAAGTCCGCAAGGACAAATGAGTATTCAAGTGATGAACCAGCCGTATATTATTGTAAAAATTAAAAAGACCGATAAACGATTGAAATGGGTCAATAAATAGATGCGCCGGTTTTTCAGATAACTTTTAATGTTTTGTAATGAAAAAATATAGTTTGATTTTCAGATGGGTTTTATTGATATTCCCCGTGATATTATCATCTTGCAGCAGTTCAAAATATGTCCGCCGAGAGTTTACTTATACCAAATCGGTTGATACCCATTCCAAAAAAATAACTTTCCAAACTAAAAAGCTCTATCACACCGGACATATTTATGCCGATAATCAATTTGACGGGGCACGACTCAACGATTTTAAACAGCTCAACGATTCAACCTATCAAGCCCTGATTGAACCGGAAAATTCGCCGATCAATCCGAGTCCTTGGTATGCTTTTAAAGTTTGGTCAGAACGCCCCGATACCATTAATTTGCAACTCAAATACCGGCATGCAAAACACCGCTACGACCCTAAAATCAGTAGTGACAGAAAACATTGGAAAACCATATCGGGCTATACCTATAATGTCGATTCGACTGCTATAACCTTTAAACTTCCCATAAATAAGGAAGCGCAGTGGGTTGCAGCGCAACCTATTATTAATTCTGCCGATACCAAAACATGGCTGGATAGTTTGACCGGAAATCCATTGGTTTCACCTGTAAAAATTGTCGGAAAAAGTGTTTTGGGTAAACCGATTTATATGGTAAAAATCGGCACGGGTGAAACTAAAAATAAAAAAATTATTGTGTTGTTAAGTCGCCAGCATCCACCGGAAGTTACGGGTTTTATGGCGTTGCAGGCGTTTGTAAAACAACTGATTAAACCAGACTCGTTGACCAAAGCTTTTTATCAAAACTATGAAGTTTGGTTGTTTCCATTGCTCAATCCCGATGGGGTTGATTTGGGACATTGGCGTCACAATGCCAACGGCATCGATTTGAACCGAGATTGGGCGTTTTATCGTCAGCCCGAGATAGATGCCGTTACAAAATTTATAGTTGATGAATCAAAAAAATATCACGTACAACCGGTTTTGGGAATCGATTTTCACTCGACCTTTAAAGATGTTTACTATATTTTTGATCAAAGTTTTCAAAGTAAATTGCCGGGTTTTTGTGAAGTATGGACAACCGGTATCGATAGAATAATGTTGCCCTTCAAGACCAAGAAAAGTCCTTACGGGATGACCCAACCCATTTCAAAAAATTGGTTTTACAAACAATTTAAAGCCGAAGCCATGACCTATGAAGTGGGCGATGATACCCCGCAAAATATCATTGAACAAAAAGCCCGGACAGCCGCTGTAACTATGATGGATTTGTTGTTGAAGTATTAGGCGTAAAATATCCGTTTTTTTCACAATTGAACATACCTATCTCAAGCTCAATGTCTTTTTACAACAAACGCTATTGAGTGATAATCTCTCAGAATAAATCTTTGTAAACAAAGGATTTTGATAATAGATTATTTTTTGATGTTTTTAGGAAAACGACTTAAAGATGAATTTTTTACTCTTTTTACGCGAGATTTTACACAATAAATACGGAAAAAAGCCTATTTTTAAAATTTTTATGCCTTGTTGCGGATTTAAGGATGAATTTTTGGGATTAAGGTGAGATTTCCGAAGACACTGAGTGTTATTTGTACGATGCAGGATCAAGAAAGAATGTGCCGAAGTGTCAGTTATTGATAAAACCACAATTTAATCGCTAATAATAAAACGATACTTGCAATAAAAAATCTCAAATGTTTTTCATTGGCATGAACCGACCAACGGCTGGTTAACCATGAGCCGGTCGCAGTTCCTATGGCAATGGCAATACCGGCTTCCCAATTGACAAAACCTTTAACAGCAAACATATAAAGTGTCGGTAGGGTTAAAACCAATACAATGAGTGCCTTGATGCTATTGGCTTCGGTTAGATTAAACCGGTTGACCAAACTACCGGCTAGAATAATCATAAAACCCATGCCGGCTTGAATAAAACCACCATATATCCCAATCAAAAAATAAACAATAAAGCTTATCCATAGCCATTTTCCGGATATTCTGTGGTGTATATGTTGTTTTTTGAGCTTTGATTGAATTAAAATAAGAAAGGCAATCATAATCATGATGAATGCCAAAATTTTAGTTAGGTCTTTGTCCGGAACTTGTAAGCTAATCCAAGCACCAAGTATGCCGCCTGTCATAGCTGCAAGTGCTACATACAAATTAAAAGGAAATAAAAAAACGCCTTTACTTTTAAAACCGGCTACTGAAAAAACACCTTGCGCCAAAAACCCAACCCGGCTGGTTCCGATAGCTGTATGAATCGGCATGCCTAAAAAAATCAGAATGGGGTAGAGGATAGACGAGCCACCACCGGCAAGAGTATTGACAAAACCGACAAGGATGCCGGTAAGGATTAAAAGTATATAATAAAACACCTTAATTATTTTTTACGAAAATAGATTTCGATGGGGACACCGGTAAAGTCAAAATTTTCGCGCAGTTTATTTTCCAAATACCTTTTATAAGGTTCTTTAACATATTGCGGCAAATTGGCAAAAAATGCAAATTTCGGACTATGGGTCGGCAATTGGGTTACAAACTTTATTTTGATGTATTTGCCTTTATAAGCCGGTGGTGGATTTTGCTGAATGTATGGTAACATCACTTCATTGAGTTTGCTGGTTTTAATTTTTCGTTTGCGGTTTTCAAATACTTTCATCCCTTCTTCAATTGCCTTAAAAATTCGTTGTTTGTTCTTGGCTGAAATAAAAAGTATTGGTACATCGGTAAATGGGGCTATTTCTTTTTTGATGTGTTCGGTAAACGCTTTGGCAGTGTGAGTATCTTTGTTAACCAAATCCCATTTATTGACTAAAATAACAATGCCTTTATTGTTTTTTCGTGCCAAATCAAAGATTTTTTGGTCTTGACTTTCAAATCCGCGCGTTGCATCAACCACAAGAAAAACCACATCCGAATTTTCAATGGCTCTGATAGCTCGCATTACCGAATAAAATTCGATATCTTCTTTCACTCTGTTTTTGCGTCTGATACCGGCAGTATCTATCAAGTCAAACTCTTGATTATATTTGTTATAGCGTGTTGCAACCGTATCTCTGGTTGTGCCGGCTATATCGGTAACAATATTTCTATCTTCGCCGAGTAGCGCATTGATTAAGGTCGATTTGCCGGCATTGGGTCTGCCTACAACCGTAAATTTAGGGATTTCACTTTCCGGTTGTTCTTCAGTATTTTCTTCCGGAAGCGTTTTGACCAAATCATCGAGTAGTTCGCCGGTACCACTACCATTGATAGCCGAAATGGGATATATATCGCCTAAACCGAGATTGTAAAATTCCAAAGCATCATCTTGCCGCTTGGTATTATCAACCTTATTGACGACCAAAAACACCGGTTTTTTAGTCTTGCGTAGCATATTGGCAACATCTTTGTCCAAACCGGTAATACCGTCTTCGACATCAACTACAAAAAGAATGGCATCGGCTTCATCTATAGCCAAATCAACCTGTTTTCTGATTTCATCTTCAAATATATCATCACTACCTTTAACGTAACCACCGGTATCAATGACCGTGAATTCTTTACCATTCCATTCCGATGTGCCGTAGTGCCGGTCACGTGTTACACCGCTTTCATCATCAACAATGGCGCGACGTTGTCCGGTTAAACGATTAAACAATTGGGATTTACCGACATTCGGGCGCCCTACAATAGCGACAATATTTGACATAAATAATTATTTTTTGCAAATTTAGGTATTTATTTGCTTAGAATCATGATTTAAATTTCATGTTGTAGTCGGTGTAGGAAGTCTGAAATTTGCTTCCAATTTATATGACCAACTCTTAATTTTTTGAATAATCTTGTAATTCGTGCATATAATCATTGGTAGTCATAATTTTTAACAAATCAGCTTCTATATTTTTCATCGGATATTCGATGATACGGGCTTTTTCTTTATCATTTTTATAAACAATAATAGTAGGCACTCTGATAATTTTGTATTTTTTGGCGGGTTTGTAATATTTATATTTTCGAGGTACAAAATAAATTTCCGGATTTTTTCGGTATCCGGCTTCATCTAATACTTTAAATAATACGGGAACTTGCTCTCGACTATCCGGACACCAAGTGCCCATTAAAATCACTATTTTATAAGCATTGACAACCGGTTTTAATTGATTGATAATTTTGATATCCGGATGATAGTCTCTGTAATTGGCGTCAAACCATTCGTTGTAATATTTCTTTTCCAAATCACTGCGATGTCCCTTACCTACCAAAATATCTTTGCCGTTATATTGTGCCGTATGCAGTTGGTCGGTTGCACTGCAAGCAGTTAGAAACAAAATAATGAGAAATAAAATACTGTTTTTCATATGATGGGTTTTAAATAGTTTGTAATGACAACAATCAATTAAGCTTATGCTACAAAGTTAAATGAAATTGTCAGAAGTATCAAATTGGTATGACATGAGTTGTCAATTAATTTAGTAAATCACAATTCTATTTAATTTTTCTAAAAATACTATATTTTTTTAAAATTCGTTTCTTTACTGATTTTCACGCTTAAATTATAAAACTTAATTCCTTACATTTGGTTTCTAAATTTGAAAATGATGTCATACAATTTTGATCAAATAATAGATAGAACCGGCACTAATAGTATCAAATTCGATAAAATGTCTTTCTTTTTCGGACGCGATGATTTACAACCGCTTTGGGTTGCCGATATGGATTTTGCAACACCTGATTTTGTTTTAGAAGCAATTAAGAAACGTTTGGAACATCCCATATTGGGTTATACCATGCGTAAAGATAGCTTTTATAACAGTTATATACGTTGGGCTAAAAAACGTTATGACTGGAAAGTTGATAAAGATTGGTTGGATTTTAGTCCGGGTGTTGTAGGGGCATTAGCTTTATCTGTATTGAGTTTGACCAATGAGGGTGATAAAATTATCATTCAACCACCGGTGTACCATCCGTTTTTTGATGTCATTAAAGGAAATAATCGCCAATTGGTGGAAAATCCTTTAAAAAAAGACGTCAATGGCAATTACCGGATGGATTTTGATCATTTAAAAAGTGTCATTGACTCGCAAACCAAAATGATGATTATTGCCAATCCGCATAATCCGGTCGGTCGGGTTTGGCAAAAAGAAGAATTGGAAGCGCTGTCAGAAATAGCTGTCGCGCACAACTTGATTATCCTTTCAGATGATATTCATGCCGATTTTGTTTACAAACCCAATCGTTACATATCTTTGTCGAGTATCAATAAAGCGATAGCGCAACAAACCATTACGGTTACCTCACCGAGTAAAACTTTTAATATAGCCGGATTAAGCACTTCGGTTGTAATTATTCCTAATGAAAACTTAAGGAATAAATACCGTGCTAAACTCAAAGATATGCATCTGTTTTTAGGGAACATTTTTGGCAATATAGCTTTTGAAGCGGCTTATAATAAAGGGGAAGCTTGGTTAGAAGCGCTGTTAGAGTATTTGCAATCTAATATTGATTTTGTAATGACTTATCTAGCGGAGAATATTCCTGC
>WFZY01000301.1 GCA_015489265.1 Flavobacteriaceae bacterium
GATATTTCTTCAACGACATTTCGCAATTGACGAATATTGCCGGGCCAATCGTAGCTTTCAAGTATGGCAATAGCATCCGGTGTTAAACGTACAGCAGGTTTGCCGTATTTTTGCGCAAAATCGGAAGCAAATTTTCTAAATAGTAAATGAATATCACCTTTACGTTCGCGTAAGGGCGGTAATGTTAATTCAACGGTGTTGAGGCGGTAAAACAAATCTTCTCTGAATTTACCTTCTTCAATCAATTTTAACAGATTTTTATTCGTAGCCGTGACAATACGCACATCGGTTTTTTGCACTTTTGAAGACCCGACTTTGAGAAATTCACCGTTTTCTAAGACGCGCAACAATCTGACTTGGGTCGTTAATGGTAATTCACCGACTTCATCTAAGAAAAGTGTGCCACCATCAGCCACTTCAAAATAACCTTTACGCGTAGTCGAAGCGCCGGTAAATGAACCTTTTTCGTGCCCGAATAATTCGCTGTCTATCGTGCCTTCGGGTATAGCCCCGCAGTTGACCGCAAAATACGGACCATGTTTTCGATGCGAATGTTGGTGTATTATTTTGGGAATATTTTCTTTTCCGACACCGCTTTCTCCGGTAATCAAAACCGTGATGTCGGTAGGTGCAACACGTAAGGCCTTATCTAAGGCACGATTTAAAGCCGGATCATTCCCAATGATGCCGTAGCGTTGTTTGATGCTTTGTAAGTGTTCGAACATAATTATTTATTGAGGAATTGATGATATTATTCATTTCAGATATCAGATTTGCGATATCAGATTTGCGATTTCTAATATTAGATTTTTATGTTTCATATCTTAATACTACATATAAGATAAAATACGCATATAGGTCACTGAGTGTTTCGATTCTTTTGGAAGCGGAACATATCGAAGTGACCGGTTTTTATTGAGGAAATGATGATTTTGTCTGTTTCATTAGTTATTGAGTTCTTTGATGTTTGTTTATTGCTTCATACTTTACTTTTGCATGTAATTTGATGAACTGATGATTTGTTTTGCTTCAAAGTTCATTTTTTTTACTGATGATTAATTTTACTTCATACGAAATTACTGCTTTTAATTTGAGGAAATGGTGATTTTATTTCATTTCAGATACCGGTCACTCACTCAGCGACCTTTCATCAATTCATCAGTTTATCAATTCATCGTATATAAAAACCATAAGTTTCACGCTCAGATCAAACAGTTTTTTAAAACCTATCAGGTTTCTCGTTATTAAACGATATATTCTTTACACAAAGATAATGAAAACAAGTTAAAATATGACAAAATGACATATTAAAATAAACTAAAAATTTCGTTAAAAAATTTGTTAAAGTGATTTTTATCCTTTACATTTGTTGGTAAACAAAATTATTTTATGAAGTATTATTTAGTTGCACTACTGTTTTTATTGACTCTAAATATTTTTAGTCAAGAAAAAAAACTATGGAAAGCGGTTTTTCAATATCATAAAATTTATACGGATAAAGAAAAAGCACGTATGGACAGTTTGCGCAAAAACGATGCTTTTTACAGGCAAATGCAAGGTTTTGCCAACAAAAATATTCATAACAAAACTTATATCATGTTTTTTGATAACCATATATCGAAATTTTATCAAAAATATATCGACAAAAATCCTGATTCAAGAGAATTTTTAAACCGGAAAAACACTTATTTATACTTATTCAAGTCTTATCAAAAACATCAGTATATACAAGATTATGAAGTGCTGAGAGTGCCATTTACAGTTATGGACAGTTTGCCTAATTTTCATTGGAAAATTACCGGTGATCAGAAAAAAATAGGTCAATACACGGTTATAAAAGCTATCGGATATGAAATACGCCCCATTTTGAAAAAAGGCAAAATAAAAGACATTAAACTAAACTTAATTGCTTGGTTTTGTCCGGATATTCCTATATCTAACGGACCGGAATTATATGGTGGGTTGCCCGGATTTATAATGGAACTCAATACCGGTAAAGATTTGTTTTTGCTCAAAGAATTGTCGTTAAATTATAAAAATAACACAACTGTTAAACCACCTAAGATACATAAACAAAAAGGCAATTTTAAAGATTTTTTGATTGAGCGTAAAAAGATCTACGAAAGATTTAAAAAATATCATCAAAATCATAGAAAAACCCAACGAAATTGGTGGCAAAATTAAAAATTCACTTTTAAATATATATCATTATGAAAAAACTCGTTTTATTTACATTTATCCTGTTTTTCGGGTCAAGCTTTGCCCAACAAAATCCGCAATGGCATGCCGTTTATCAATACAAAAGAGTATTGAACAAAAAAGATAAAGCGCGTCAAGACTCACTTATTAAAGCCCAACCGGCTATGGCTGAATTTATCAAAAAAATATATAAGCGGATGGCAAACAAAATCTATGAGCTCGATTTTAACCGCACGGAATCCATTTTCAAAGAAAAACCCAAATTGTCCGTCGGGAAATCAGGTGGTTTTTCCGGCTTGCGTGACCGGAAATTATATAAAAATATCAAAACAAAAATTTATAAAAAATCCAGAGCCTTTCCGGGACAAAAATATTTGGTAACTGACACATTACCAGACTACAAATGGCAACTCACTAATGAAACCAAGAAAATAGGCAATTTTACGGCTATCAAAGCCATCGGCACCGAGCCGGTAGTCGATACAAAAGATAAAAAAGCTAAGCCCGAGAAAATCACAGCTTGGTTTACGCCCGAATTACCCGTAGGAAACGGTCCGCAAAAATATTGGGGCTTACCCGGTTTGATTTTAGAATTACACGCGGGAAAAGACGTTTTTGTTTTGACGGAAATTGTTAGTAATCCGAAAGAAAAAGCTAGCATTGAAGAACCTAAGGAAGGAAAAGTTGTCAGTGAGAAACAATTTAGAAAAGAGATGAAAAAATTTCAAGAAAATCTCAAAAAACGTTATCAAAATCGACGTGGTAAATCCGGTTCTGAAAAAACGATTAGAATCACCATGTAATGCAAAAGACAAGTTTTATCATCATTTTCTTTCTGATAAGTTATCTCTTGCCGGCTCAAAAAATTCATTTTATGGGTGTGGTCAAAGATTCTACCGGACAAGCATTAGCTTCGGCAAGTGTCGTGGCGGCACATCTTAAAACCGGTGTTTTTCAAGGTTTTGCCATAACGGATGACAAAGGAAACTTCCTGATTGACTTAAATCCGCAAGAAACTTATGCGGTTAAAGTTAGTTATATGGGCTACTTGCCGGTATTGGACACACTTATCGTTCACGACAAAGATGTCATTAAACAATATATTTTAAAACCGGACAGGCAGCAACTCGATGGTGTTGAAATTAAATATGAAATGCCCGTAAGTATCAAAGGGGATACCATTGTCTATAATGCCGATTCGTTTACCAACGGCACCGAAAAAAAGCTAGGCGACGTGCTTAAAAAGATGCCCGGAATAGAAGTGGAAAAGGACGGCACGGTGAAAGTGGAAGGCAAAACCGTCAAAAAAGTGATGGTCGAAGGTAAAAATTTTTTTGAAGGCGACTCAAAACTTGCCAGCAAAAACATACCTGCCGATGCCGTCAAAAAAGTGCAAGTGCTGCGCAATTACAACGAAAATACCCAACTGCGCAACTTTGAAGATAATGAAGATAGTTATGCCTTAAATATCAAACTCAAAGAAGGTAAAAAGAATTTTTGGTTTGGCGACATAACTGCCGGCGGTGGTACGGCAAAACATTATTTGTTTCATCCGAAATTGTTTTATTACAGTCCGAAAAAAACTTATAACTTAATCATTGATGCTAATAATAACGGGACTGCCCCGATGAGTTTTACCGATTACTTTAAGCTCACCGGCGGCTTAGGGTCTTTTCAGTTTAAAAACGGCTCGTTTTTTAATAATTCGAGCGACTTATTGGGTTTTTCGCTTCTACCTAACGATAAAGCCCTAGCCATGCAAACCAAATTTGGTGCTTTTAACTTTAATTATACGCTCAATCCGAAATTATCGCTCGATGGTTTTGTCATCATTAATCAAACCCAAACCAATATGTTTACCGAAAGTCAAAAATTATACACGGCTTCCGGCATCAATGAACTGAGTCATAATGACGACAGCCAAGAAAATTTGACCGGTATTGTCAAAACAAGCTTGGAATACAATCCCAATCCGAATCTCAATATTAAATATGATCTTCTAGGAAAATGGATTAGCATGGAACAAACCGACCGGTTTTATTCAACGGTTCGTGCCGATACGAAAAGTAACAATCAAGATGAAAGTGTATCTCTAAAACAAAATTTTGAAATTTATAAAACGTTGAAAAACAACGATTTATTAAGCTTTTCAATGCAACATAATTTTCAAAACAAACAACCTTTGCTAGATATTTTATCACCGGAAGCCTTTTTTACGACATCGTCTTTAATCAATATGACGCCACAGCAAACTTATGATTTGCTACAATATCAAAATTTAAAAAACAACGATTTATCCGCCGTAACGGATTATTACTATGTGATTAATGATGTCAGTCATATCGATTTTTCAGTCGGGACCAAAGCGGTTTGGCAAGATTTCGATTCCGGCATCAGTCAAAAATTAGATAACGGTCAAGAATCCGATTTTGATGATTTGCAACTCAAAAATAATGCATACTACAATTTTGTCGATGTTTTTGCCGGCGCTTATTACAAAATTCTGACAGGCAAATTTACGTTTCGTCCGGGCATAACGGCTCATTATTATCGACTAAATGACCGCCAATTTGATAATGAATTAGTTAGAACAAAAAAATATTTACTGCCGCAATTATCGGTTAAGTATCATTTTGACCGCAGCAAAAGATTGTCATTGTCTTATAAATTAACCAATAATTTTTCGGATGTCAAGCAATATGCCACCGGTTTTATTATCAACAGTTTTGGAAGTTTAAAATCCGGTAACCGGTTGTTAAACAACGTCTTGCAACACGAAATATCTTTGCGGTTTTCGGTTTTTAATATGGTGAAATTTTCGCACTTTTTTTCAGGTTTGACATTTAGCCGTTCCTTACATCCTATCAGGCAAAATACCCGGCAATATCAAA
>WFZY01000302.1 GCA_015489265.1 Flavobacteriaceae bacterium
ACATAACCGCCTTCTTCTACAATGACTAAGGTGCGTTCAAATTGGCCGGTGCCGGCGGAATTAATCCGAAAATAACTTGATAATTCCATCGGACTTTTGACGCCTTTTGGAATATAAACAAATGACCCGTCGGTAAAAACCGCCGAATTTAATGCTGCATAATAATTGTCGGAGTAGGGGACTACCGAACCGAGATATTCTTTGACCAGTTCAGGATAGTCACGGACTGCTTCGCTTATCGGGCAAAAGATGATGCCACGTTCTTTGAGCTCTTTTTGAAAAGTTGTTTTGACCGATACGCTATCAAAAACCGCATCGACAGCAACACCGGCTAATGCCTTTTGTTCATCGAGCGGAATACCGAGTTTTTTGTAAACTTCTAACAATTCGGGGTCCACTTCATCCAAACTTTCCAATTGTTTTTTCGGTTTCGGCTTGGCATAGTAAATCAATTCTTGAAAATCGATTTCCGGTATTTGCAAGTGTGCCCACTCGGGTTTTTCCATTTTGAGCCAAGCGTGATAAGCTTTTAACCTGAAATCTAAAACCCAATCTGGTTCATTTCTGATTTCCGAAATTTTTCTGATAATTTCTTCATTCAAACCTTTAGGAAACATTTCCATTTCAATATCGGTTTGAAAGCCGTATTTATATTCCTGTTCGGTAACTTCTTTCAGGACTTTATCTTGATGTTCTTCTTTTGTAGGCATTTTGCTCTCTGTATTTTTTGATACACAAAAATACAAAAGTTTTTCTTATTTAGAATAATTTTAAATAAAATTTTTTAATGCTCTAATCAAAGTTTTTGATAGTTGTTATTTTCTAAATTTTGTAAAATGTTATCTTAGAATATCCTATATTTGTAAGCCAATCATTCAAATAATCTAATTATATGTCGCAAAAGAAGCTTCCCAATATTCATTTTTATGAAGCCGTAATTCCTATAATATTTCTAGTTATTTTGTTGAGTTTTAACGTGTTAGCCGTATTTGGTGATGAGGCGACTTCCGGTCCCAACCAATTTGCTTTATTGCTTGCCGGTGCGGTTGCAGCTGTTATCGGATTTCGTCATGGCGTTGATTATGATACGATGTTGACACGCGTTTCAAAAAACATAGAATCCACCAGCGGTGCCATTCTTATTTTGTTGTTTGTCGGCGCTTTGACCGGCACTTGGCTATTGGGCGGTATCATCCCGACTATGGTTTATTACGGATTAAAATTACTCAATCCCACTATTTTTTTAGCATCAACATTGATTATTACCGCTTTGGTTTCCTTAATTATCGGCAGTTCTTGGAGCACGACTGCTACGGTAGGTATTGCTTTGATAGGCATTGGTAAGGCATTGGGTTTTCCGCCCGAAATGGTAGCCGGTGCCGTGATATCCGGTGCCTATTTCGGTGACAAAATGTCACCTTTGTCCGATACCACCAATTTGGCTTCCGCCATAGCCGGCGTCGATTTGTATCGCCATGTGCGCTATATGATGTATACCACCATTCCGACGATTTCCATTGCTTTATTGGTTTTCATTGTATTGGGATTTTTTCATTCCGGAAGCCAAATACAAGATACAGCAGCACTTTTGGCGGACATCAAAAAATCTTTTTTCATTCATCCGGCGCTCTTGTTGGTGCCGGCTATTGTAATATTTCTCATTATCAAAAAAACACCGCCTTTGGTGGCGCTCTTAGCCGGCGTTTTGCTCGGCGGTTTGACCGCATTGTTTTTTCAAAAAGACTTATTGCTACACATTATTGACAAAAATTCCGGATTTTATACCGGCGCTTACAAAAGCATAATGAAAGCCATCGTTTGGGACATCAATATCGATACGTCCAATCCCATCCTTAACGAACTATTTTCGTCGGGCGGTATGAAAGGTATGTTGTCAACTATCTGGCTGATTATCAGCGCAATGTTCTTTGGCGGTATTATGGAAGCTATCGGGGCGCTCAAAAAAATCAGTGAAACATTGCTCAATGCTTTTAAAGGTATTTTCGGGCTGTTTGCCAGCACCGATTTGACTTGTATTTTGTTTAATGCCACGGCTTCCGACCAGTATTTGGCAATTGTCGTCCCGGGCAAAATGTATAAACAGGCATTTGACGATGCCGGATTGGCACCTGAAAATTTAAGCCGCACCTTAGAAGATTCGGGAACGGTTACATCTGTTTTGGTGCCGTGGAATACCGGTGGTGCTTACAATTCCAAAGTTTTGGGTGTCCCTACCGAAAGCTATTTGTTTTATGCCGTTTTTAACTGGCTGAGCCCCATCATGACCTTGATTTTTGCTTATTTCCGCATCAAAATCAAGAAGCGTAAAGCAGACGATACCTTTAATTATTAGGGCGTTCGAGCGGGCTATCCGCTTGTAGCCGCCTTGTGCCGCACAGTGCTTTTAGCGGCGGTGCGGGGGCTTCCTGCGGTCGCCGCCACCCGCCGTAAAACCAACTGGCGCCCCTGCGGCGGGCTACCGCTTCTATCCCTAACGCGGGGTGAAGTTTTGATAAAGTACGAGGTTTAGGCATAATTTAATTTCTTTTTTAAAAGATTTTTTTTATACAAGACATTGTTTTTCTAAATTATTTTTTTAAATTTGCACATATAATTTAAAATCAATTTTTATGAAAAAACTAAGTTTATTTTTATTGACAGTTTTAAGTTTGTCGATGGTTAATTGTAAAAAAGACAAATCCGATGACAACAGTAAAACACAAGAAGAAAAAAAGCCGGTACCCGTTACTGTAACTTCAAATGACAATTCGAGTAGGATTCAAAATTTTCCGGATTTAATAATCAAGCAAATTACCGGTGGACAGTCCAAAAATCCGGCTACTATTACAACTACTACAAGTAATTATGAGTATAATGGCAGACATACCGTTAAAATTACTACAAACGATGGAACGGATGTTACTGTAGCTGACTATTATTATGCAGATATGGATAACGGAATTTTAGATTCTATTGTTTACAAAAAGAATAGCCAATTTTTCGAGGTTGATAAATTTGAAGTAAGTAATGGACATATTCAGCAAATAATTAAGTATGATGCCAATAATAATATTATACAAAAGGCAATCTTTTCAAATTATAATGGTGATACCCCTCAGCAAATTTCATTATATGCAATGACAGCTCAAGGGTCAATGAATTTGTCAGGAACAGTTACTTATAATGGTAATGACATTGTAGGTTTATCTACAACCGGAACACTAGGACAAAACAGTCTTTCTATGAATATTACTTATAATTATGATTCAAAAAATAATGTATTTCTTAATGTTGAAACTATGGATTGGCCAACAGCCAGTGAACATAACGTTATTTCTTCGACAACTGAACTCAATCTTTCCGGAATGAATTTTTCGAAAACAACGACTTATAATTATACCTATAATAGTGACGATTATCCAATCAATGGAACTTATACCAGTACCGATTCATCAAGTGGTTCGTCAGAATATGTTTACGATGATAAATAAGTTGTAATAAGAATTTTATAATTAATGTCCTATCCCGAAATGAACTTAACCCAAAAGTTTATTTCGGGATAGGACATTTTTTATTTGATAATAAGTTTCTTAATTAGTAAACCTTTATTTGTCCGGATTTTTAATATATAAATCCCTGTATTTTTATCTTTAAGGTCAATCAATACTGTTTGGTTATTATCTTGATAAGTCTGGATAAGTTTTCCTGTTAAATCTATTACATCTATTTGTTGAATAATATATGTTTTACTATCAATAAAAATTTTATCATGCCCCGGATTCGGATAAATATGGATGTCGCTACTTAGTTCTTCTACACTCCCAGTACAAGATTCAATATGCATATAGCCTTGCCAATTCAAGAATGGATAACCTTGATTTTCATTAGAATTTAATCCCCAATAATCATCAGTTCCATTGGTAGTTTCATCTATAAAATCCCAATTAGCTTCCGTACCATCAACATAGGTGCAAAGCCATTTCATTTCAGCAGTTGTTTTACCTGTTGCTTCTGCACTTGTAGCGATTCCTGAAGTTTCAATATTCCAAAATGAATGATCGGCAGAAGCACTATTTTCCATACCTGCAAAGCCACCGGTATCCGAATTTCCGGAAACCATTCCGGTACTGTAACAGTTTGAAATATCTGATCCCATATAATTATATCCTACAAAACCTCCGACAGTTGCAGCACCATTTACATTTGAAAATGAATAAGAGTTTGCTATGACTGTATTTCTGTTTCTTCCTACAAAACCACCGGTAACACTACCGGTTCCGGTAACATTGCCTGTGCTGTATGA
>WFZY01000303.1 GCA_015489265.1 Flavobacteriaceae bacterium
ATTCTATCCACCAAATGGCATTTTGAATCATATATTTCAACAACAAGGGATTGGCTTGATTCATATCGGGCATTGTGCGGTCAAACCAACCGTTCATACAAGCTTTGGCGTCTTTTTGGGTGGCATTCGGGTCAAATTGTGTGGTCATATGGTAGTTGCTACGTTTAAATCCGTTTTGTCCGTCTTGCCAATAATGAATGAAATCTTTTTCAGGCAAATCTTGTATCATCCAATGTTTACTGCCCCAATGATTGGTGACATAATCCATGATTAATTTCATTTTGCGCTTGTGCAAGGCATCCCCCAGCCGCTTGTAATCGGTGTTGGTGCCGTAACGTGGATCGATGCGATACAAATCACTCATCGCATAACCATGGTAGGAATACGTCGGTTCATTGTCTTCAAGCAAAGGCGTTGACCATAAAGTCGTTACCCCTAAATCTTGTAAATAATCCAAGTGTTGGATGATGCCTTGAATATCACCTCCGTGTCTGCCACCGGCAAAATTCCGATTGGATTTTTCGGACATTCCGGGCATATTGTCATTAGCCGGGTTGCCATTGGCAAAACGATCGGGCATTAATAAATAAATGACATCAGATGCATCAAAACCTTGGCGTTGTGCTGAGTGTTTTTTACGTTTTTTTAATTCGTAAGGAATGCTAAATTGTTTGTTGCCGGATTTGAAATTGATTTTAAATTTTCCGGGGTTCAAGCCCTTGGTATCTATCAAAATAAATACATAATTCGGATTGTTAGTCCTATCGACTTTAAGTAATTTACCTTTGGACAACGCAACTTGATAATCCGATATCCTTTCCCCATAACAGAGTATCTGCAAAGTCGTGTCGTGCATTCCTGCCCACCAAAAGGGTGGTTCTACTCTTTTAATTTGACTATAAAGTAAAAGATTGGTAATCAGTAATATGGTGGTTAATATTTGTTTCAATTCAATAGTTTTTTATTATCTTCGAGACCTGTCAGGTTTTTGGAAACCTAACAGTTTTTTTTCATCTCGCGACCTAGTAGGTTTTGCCAACCTGCCAGGTCTTGTAATCTATATATTTATAGTTATTTATCTTTCATTTTTCAGACCTATCAGGTTTTGGAAACATAACAGGTCTTCCCACTACAAGACCTACTAGGTTTTAGAAACCTAGTAGGTCTGATCTCTTTAAAATTGTATTTCTTGGTGTCCTTCCAACTTAACTTCTTTATCTTTCAAATAAAACTGAACCGCTTCATCAGACAAATTGCTGATAATGGTTTCTGTTTGGCTTTTATATATTTTTAAAATGACGCCATTATAGTTAATTTTAAACGCATAAGACTGCCATTGTTTGGGTATTTTCGGATTAAAAGTCAATCGGTTATCAAAATTTCGCATCCCGCCAAATCCTTGAACCACAGCCAACCAAGTGCCTGCCATACTGGTAATATGCAGCCCTTCATCAACTTCGTGGTTATAATCATCCAAATCCAATCGGGCGGTGCGCACATACATTTCATAAGCTTTATCGTCTTTGCCGATTGCCGATGCCAAAATACTGTGCACACAAGGCGATAATGACGATTCGTGAACCGTCAATGGCTCGTAAAAATCAAAATGACGGGTTAAATCTTTTGTATTAAACCGGTTTTCAAAAAAATACAATCCTTGCAAAACATCGGCTTGTTTTATATAACAGGATCGCAAAATTCTATCCCACGACCAATGTTGATTAATAGGACGTTCTGTTGGTGGTAAAGTACTTGCCGGTTTGATTTCTTTATCTAAAAAGCCATCTTGCTGTAAGAAAATTTGCCGTTTGTCATCATAAGGCAAATACATTTCCGATGCTACCTTTTGCCATTGGGCTGTTTCTTTTTCCGTCAGATTGGTTTTATCAATAATTCGTTGATAATCAACAGGATATTCTTGTTTTAAACGTTCTAAATTTTCCAAGGCATATTCCAAATTCCATTTGGCTAAATAGTTGGTATAAAAATTATTATGCACATTGTTTTCATATTCATTGGGACCGGTTACACCCAAAATCACATACTTATTTTTATCAGTCGAAAAATTGGCGCGTTGTTGCCAAAAACGGGCAATCGCGATGATGACTTCCATGCCTTTTTGGACGATATAATCGTAATCCCCGGTGTAATTGACATAATTATAAATGGCATACACCATAGCGCCGTTGCGGTGAATTTCCTCAAACGTAATTTCCCATTC
>WFZY01000304.1 GCA_015489265.1 Flavobacteriaceae bacterium
GAAATCAAGATTGAAACGCATACCGAAACTTTATCGCACTTAAAAATACCTAAAGTTTCCCTACCCAAATACGAAGCTTGGGGCGATTTACTCAAATGGCAACTCAAAGAAAACGTACCGGGCGAATATCCGTATGCTGCCGGTATTTATCCGTTTAAACGCACGGGTGAAGACCCGACTCGTATGTTTGCCGGCGAAGGCACACCCGAACGTACCAACCGGCGGTTTCATTATGTCAGTTTGGGTATGCCTGCCAAACGCTTATCTACCGCCTTTGACAGTGTTACGCTCTATGGTAACGACCCTGATGAACGCCCCGATATTTATGGTAAAATTGGCAACTCGGGTGTATCAATCTGTTGCTTGGACGATGCCAAAAAACTCTACTCCGGTTTTGACCTGTCCGACCCGAAAACGTCCGTATCTATGACCATTAACGGACCGGCACCGATGATGTTGGCGTTTTTTATGAATGCCGCCATCGACCAAAATGTCGAAAAATACCTGAAAACGAACAACTTAACCCATTTAGTTGAAGCCAAACTCAAAGAAAAATATGATGACCGCGGTTTGGAACGTCCTAAATATCATGGCGATTTACCCGAAGGTAATAATGGTTTGGGGTTATTGATGCTCGGGGTGACCGGCGATGAAATTCTGGATAAGGAAACTTATGACAAAATCAAATATGACACCATTGCCAAAGTACGCGGCACCATTCAAGCTGATATTCTGAAAGAAGATCAAGCCCAAAATACTTGTATTTTTTCTACGGAATTTTCATTGCGTTTGATGGGTGATATTCAAGAATATTTTATCGACAATAAAGTGCGAAATTTTTATTCGGTTTCCATATCGGGCTATCATATTGCCGAAGCGGGTGCCAATCCCATTACACAGTTGGCATTGACCTTGGCTAACGGATTTACGTATGTTGAATACTACTTATCGCGCGGTATGGACATCAACAAATTTGCCCCTAACCTATCCTTTTTCTTTTCTAATGGGATGGATGCCGAATATTCGGTTATCGGACGCGTCGCCAGACGAATTTGGGCAAAAGCCATGAAAGAAAAATACGGTGCCAATGCCCGCTCGCAAATGCTCAAATATCATATCCAAACCAGCGGTCGCAGTTTACACGCCCAAGAAATCGATTTTAATGACATCCGCACGACTTTGCAAGCACTGTATGCCATTTATGACAATACCAATTCACTACACACCAATGCTTACGATGAAGCGATTACTACACCCACCGAAGAAAGTGTTCGCCGGGCTATGGCTATTCAGTTGATTATCAACAAGGAACTCGGTTTAGCCAAAAATGAAAACCCAATTCAAGGTAGTTTTATCATCGAAGAATTAACCGACTTGGTCGAAGAAGCCATATATGCCGAATTTGACCGTTTAACCGAACGTGGTGGTGTATTGGGTGCTATGGAAACCATGTATCAACGTAGTAAAATACAAGAAGAAAGTTTGTATTACGAAACCTTAAAACATACCGGAAAGTTACCAATCATTGGTGTTAATACATTTTTAGGAAAAGACGGTAGTAAAACACAAATTCCGGGGGAAGTTATCCGAGCTACCGAAGCTGAAAAACAACAGCAAATCAAAACGGTTCGCAATCTGTATAAAACCTATGAAAACGAAGCCCCCAAACGTTTGCGAAAGGTGCAAGAAGCCGCCATTAACAACCAAAATATTTTTGCCGAACTGATGGAAGCCGCCAAGGTCAGTTCGCTGGGACAATTAACGGATGCTTTATTTTTAGTAGGCGGACAGTATCGTAGGAATATGTAATTTTTGATGAATTGATGAATTGATTATTGATAATTTTCAACTAACCATTTATAATTAAAATAAATTTCTTAAATTTGTAATTAAAATATGTTATCCTAAAGCATACTATCATTTATCAAAAAAAATAAAAATGTCTGAAGAAAAAAGAAACATCAAAATTACAATGAAAGTTTCCAATTCATTTAAAATTTATGTTGGACACGTTATCAACGATGATTTTAAAGAAGGCGATTTGGAAAGGGGTTATACCAAAGTTGTCAGCAGAACTATTGGCGACTATGTTTACTATAAACGTCCGCCCAAAGATATGATGATCATGGCGGTAGTCAAAAAACGGGATATGAAATTTCTTAAAGATGAACTTAAAGAAATTATCCCTGATTTGGTTTATTTTGTATAATCTTTACAGACATTTTTGTTATTTGAATCTGCCCGAAAAGATTTTTCACTAAAAACTTGGAATAATTGTATAAGATTATGTATCTTTGCATCGGCAAGTCCTACACGACCAGCTCCCTTTGAATCCCCCAGGGCAGGAATGCAGCAAGGGTAGAAGGTTGTAGCGGTGCGATGTAGGTAGCTTGCCATTTTTTATTGGTGGCTATTTGTAAAAATTGTCGTAATTTTATTCCATATTTTCAAAATCCATTCTACCAATGCATAAAACTTCAAAAGTTGTCCTTTTAACCGGTGCTTCCGGTGGATTAGGCACGGCAATTGCCCGACATCTTTCACAAAAAAATTACAAAGTTTACGGTACATCACGAAAAGAACGAGTGTCTCAGTATTATACATGGGTACCTATGGACTTGTCGGACGCTGCATCTATCGATAAAGCAATAAATTCGGTTTTAAGCAAGGAAAATCGTATCGATATTTTAATCAACAATGCCGGTATCGGCATTACCGGCAGCATAGAAGAAACCCCTATTGACGACTTACGGAAAGTTTTTGAAGTTAATTTTTTCGGTATGGTCCAAACCATTCAAAAAGTTGTACCGGTTATGCGCGGGCAACAATCCGGAACCATTATCAATATCAGCAGTATCGCCGGCTATACGGGTTTGCCTTTCAGGGGTTTTTATTCGGCAACCAAATCGGCAGTTATGCGTATGAGTGAAGCTTTAAGTAGCGAAGTTCAACAATTTAATATCAAAGTGATAGACGTAGCGCCCGGCGATTTTAAAACCAATATTGCAGCCGGTCGTTTATATACCGAAGCGCGTGAAGATTCGCCATATTATGCTGACTACAAACGTATTTTAAAAATGATTGACGATGAAGTTGATGCCGGTTTAGAACCGGATATTTTAGGTCGTAAAGTGGATAAAATATTACAGACAAAACACCCCAAATTGCGTTATAATATTGGGTTATTTATGCAACGGCTTACCCCCTATTTAACTTGCCTATTATCCGGACGATTTTTTGAAAAATTAATTCTTAAGCATTATAAAATGCGGAAATGATTTTGTGATTGCGATGTTTCAACTAACGTCAAAATTAATTTACTGATTATCAACTAATAATATATTGTTATCAGACCAGACCTACTAGGTTTTGGAAACCTAATTGGTCTTTACATTCATTTTTTACCATTTCGTCATATCGTTAGCACAAGTATTCAACGAAATCCTTTCCGTATGCTGATTGATGCGATGTTTCTACTTGCTTGCAAACATCTTGACATCTTTATCGCTAACTTCGTCGCCACCCAAAATAATCAGGCGTTCTACCACATTGCGCAACTCGCGAATGTTACCTGTCCAATCGTATTCTTGCAGCATTTTAACGGCTTTGTCAGTGAATTTTTTGACCGGCATATTTTGTTCCGTCGCAATTTTTTTAGTAAAATGTTCAATCAACAACGGAATATCTTCCCTGCGTTCATTGAGCGACGGTACTTCTATCAAAATAACTGCCAGCCGATGGTATAAATCTTCGCGAAAACGACCTTCGGCTATTTCTTTTTTCAAATCTTTGTTCGTTGCGGCAATAACCCGCACATCCACCTTGATATCTTTATCGCTACCAACGCGATTGATACGGCTTTCTTGCAGCGCCCGCAATACTTTTGCCTGAGCTGACAAACTCATATCGCCTACTTCGTCAAGAAAAAGCGTTCCACCGTTGGCTTGTTCAAATTTACCTTTCTTGTCTTTATAAGCTCCTGTAAACGATCCTTTTACATGTCCAAACAACACGCTTTCAATCAATTCCGATGGAATTGCGGCACAATTGACTTCAACCATGGGCCCTTTGCTGCGTTTACTTTTTTGATGAATCCAATGTGCTACCAACTCTTTTCCGCTACCATTGCTTCCGGTAATCAATACGCGTGCATCAGTAGGTGCAACCTTTTCGATGACATCTTTAATTTGTTGCATTTTTTCGGAATTACCGATCATTTCATATTTCTTGCTGACCCGTTTTTTGAGTTGCTTGTTTTCAACTACCAACTCCTTATGTTCTAAAGCATTTTTTACCGAAGTCATCAAACGGTTTAAATCCGGCGGTTTTGAAATATAATCAAAGGCACCGAGACGCATACTATCGACAGCCGTATCAACATCGCCGTGACCGGAAATCATGACAAAAGTGGTTTCGGGTTTTATTTTTTTGCTTGCTTCCAAAACTTCTATACCGTCTTTTTTAGGCATTTTAATATCGCATAAAACCAAATCATAATCATTTTGTTTGATTTTATCCAAACCTTCAGCCCCATCTCCTGCTTCATCTATAACATAAGTTTTATCCATTTGCTCCAAAATACGTTTTAAAACACGTCTAATAGCAGCTTCATCTTCTATAATTAGAATTTTTTTCATTATGATTTGTGGTTTATCAGTGATTTATAATTTTATAAAAATTTAAGGCAAATATAAGGTTTTTTCAAATTATATAAATTAGCAATTTAAACCATGAAAGGTAAATTAACCAAAATGATACTTTCAATGTATTTGTCTCAATCAGCCAGATAAAGTCTTCCGTTAAATCCTATTACAATCTTATACTAAGATGTTGATTTGCAGCAATTTGAATAGACCTAGCAGGTTGGGGAAACCTACTAGGTCACAATAATTTTACGATAGATATTTTATCTGATCCCATTTACGGCAAACTGACCAGTTTAAGCGTATCTAATTTTAACCGTTCTTTGGTCCATTTATAAAAAGTTTTTTCCAACCGGCGCCGTTTATAACGTGGCAAATGCCTATCCCACTTAATTAAAAATACCGGCAAGGTATCTTTTTGTTTAAAATTCGTATTAATCAAACGTCCTGCGGACAGTTCCTTGATACTTGGAAAAATGGCTTTGGCTTCTTGTGAAAATTGGGTAAAAGGCAGTTTATTTTGTTCTTTTTGTTGTTTGAGTTTGATGATTTCTTCCGTTAAACGTTTGATTTGTGCATCTTTATTTTTGATGGTTTCTTTGTTTTCTTTAAATAATTTGTCCAGTATTTGTTGCTTAAGTTTTTCCGATAAATTTTGCTCTATTTCGCGAGTATTATCTGTTGATTGATATACTTTTAAAACGGCGTCTTTAAAATCCGGATTATTTTGCAAGCGTTTTTGCCATGTATCTATCGTTTCCTTGGGAACGATGTCGCCCATCATATACACGACAATTTCTTTTTTATCGGGATCAATTTTGTTTTTAATAATTTGGGCTCCTTCGTATTTGATGTTTTTTGCGACAAAAGATTCAGCCGCACGTTTAAAAATTTCTTGATTATACATTTTAACGAATGACATGATGCTGGGAATCATCACCAAAATAGCCAAAATATAAATAACACGACTGATGCGACGTCTTTTTGCCGAATTGAGATAGTGTGCTACCGGAAAATGTAAATATTTGATGACTAAAAAGGTCGCTAAAGCAATAAAAAACGAATTAATCAGCAGCAGGTACATGGCACCCGAAAAAAAGTGCATATTACCGGTTGCCAAACCAAAGCCGGCGGTACACAAGGGCGGCATCAAAGCCGTAGCAATGGCAACACCGCTAATGACATTGAAAAACCCTTTTTTGGTTAAAGCTACAATGCCGGCAAGTCCCCCGAAAAAGGCAATCATCACATCAAAAAAAGTTGGGGATGTCCGGGCTAATAATTCGCTTGATTCGTATGCCAAAGGTGAGATTTTGAAATAAAGAAAGGAAGTCAAGATGCTCAAAGTTACCATAACCAAAAAATTGATACTCGATTTTTTAAACGTATCGATATCATTGGTACCAATGGCAAAACCGGCACCCATAATAGGTCCCATCAACGGCGAAATTAACATCGCCCCGATGACGACCGGTGTCGAATTGGCATTTAAGCCAACTGAAGCAATCATCACCGAAAAAATCAATAACCAAGCCGTATGCCCGCGAAACGGAATGTTTTCAAGAATCGTTTGACGGGTAAATGCTTTATCTGCGTTTTTGCGAATGTTAAAAAGTTCCTTGATAAAGTCTATTGCAACTTGCCAAAATTCTTTAAATTCCTTTTTAACAATCTTTTCCTTTTCTTGAATGATGACTTCTTCTAAATTTTCATTTGATTTTTTTGTTTCCATATAGTAGTAGGATTCGAAACAAATATACAATTTTTTTTAAGAAAAGTGGTTTCATATCGATTAAGGGGGAATATATAATATCTCAAATAATAATGTCACCCCTTTGGGGTTTTAATGATTTTGTTTTTATGGTTTATTACAATAATATCAGTCCTTCGGGCTTCATATATAAAGAACCCCATAGGGGTGAAATTATTTGAAAAGATAATCGATGCGATTTGATTCTTGAGCTTAATTTATTATTACTCACACAAAACAATATAGACCCAGATAAGTTTTAAACCCGTAGTAGATTAAGTCAAAAAAAATCTGCCTTTTTCGGCAGATTTTGAAGTTTATGAAAACAAATCGTGAATTTTTTCAAAAAATGATTTTTCCGATTTGCCCGGATTGGGCTGAAAATCGGGATTATCAAAATGTTTTTTAAAAAATTCTTTTTGTTCTTTATCCAATTTTTTAGGAATCCAAACATTAACATTGATGAGTAAATCACCATTACCATATCCATCAAGGTCAGGAATACCTTTGTTTTTCAAACGTAGTATTTTTCCGGATTGGGTACCGGGTTCCAAGTGAAGTTTGATTTTACCGGATGGGGTATTGATGATTTTGTCAGTTCCCAGAACTGCTTCCGGAATGCTAATATACAAATCATAGTGCAGGTTATTGCCTTCACGTTTAAATTGTGTATCGCTTTGTTCAACGAGTTGCACAATTAAATCTCCAGCTACCCCATTTGTTCCGGGGGCTTCGTTACCTTTTCCACCAACTCTTAATTGGACACCGTTGCGGACGCCTTTTGGCAATTTGATACTGACAATATCTTCTTTTAGTATCATACCGTTAGCATCAGATCCCTGACCGCGACTTTGTAATATTTGTCCGGTGCCACCGCAAACATTACAGGTACCGGTGGTTTGCATTCTGCCAAAAATAGTGTTAGTTACGCGCGTCATTTTTCCGGTACCACCACATTGATGACATGTTTGGTAAGTTGTACCCGGTGCTTTGACTTTACGTTTTATTTTAATCTTTTTTTCACCACCGTTAATGATGTCTTCCAAAGTAATTTTGAGTTTGACACGCAAATCCGCCCCACGTACTTGCGGTGGACGACGTGTGTATGATCTGCTTTGAGATGACCCGAATCCACCACCGAAAATGTCACCGAAAATATCACCGAATTGGGCAAAGATATCTTCCATATTCATATGGTGACCGCCACCAAAACCACCGGGACCTTCAAAGGCACGGTGTCCAAATTGGTCATAACGTGCTTTTTTGTCAGGGTCAGACAACACTTCATAAGCTTCAGCAGCTTCTTTAAACTTTTCTTCGGCTTCTTTATCGCCGGGATTTTTATCGGGATGATATTGAATGGCTTTCTTTCGGTATGCTCTTTTGATTTCTGCTGCCGTAGCAGTTTTACTAATACCCAAAATTTCGTAATAATCTCTTTTCATCGTGTTTATTTGACCTTTTTATCTTATTATAACAAAACTGCCATCAACGTAATATTACGCTATGACAGTTTTCTGTATATTGTTAATAATCGATATTTTATCTACCAGTAACAACTTTCGGAAAGCGAATGTTTTTAGGACCTAACTGGTATCCTTTTTCAACCACATCAACAATTTTGTCTTTCATCTTTTCGTCTTCAACCGGAACTTGTGCTATGGCTTCATGAATTTCAGGGTCAAAACTATCGCCTTTTTTTACATCGATATCTTTTAAACCTTCTTTTTCAAGTGTTTTTTTAAACTTGTCATATATTAAACTGACACCTTTTGCCATTTCGTCGTCTTTATTCTTTTTCATTTCGGCAATAGCACGTTCAAAATCATCTAAAACCGGTAATAAATTTTTAATGACTTTCTCGGAAGCCGTTTCAAAAAGTTCTAATTTTTCTTTAGCTGTTCGCTTACGAAAATTTTCAAATTCTGCATATAAACGCAAATATTTATCTTTCTCATCCTTAAGCAATTGCTCTAATTCAGCTTGTTTTTCCGTATTATTATCAGGCATATTTTCTTGCGCTTTTTTTGTCGCTTTTTGGGGTTCTTGCGACTTAAAATCTTTATGTTGTTTTTTATTTTCTTTTTTAGCTTTTTTACTCATAACCTATTATTATTTTGATCTTCGGTTAATCGCTTGCAAATATACTGCCAATTCTTAAATCTGACAAATTGGCACTATTGTACAACAAATTTATTGAAATCATCCTTTATATCTTTAAAATCTTTTTCTGCCGGTGTAAATTTACCGTACCAAACATAATCATAAATGAAAGTTAAATGTTTAAACAGTGTTTTTAAATCTTTGGCTTTCAATTCATTGACATAATCGCGGTTAGTTTTATCAGGATGCCAATCAATCAGTTGATTATCAATCAGTTGTTTTAATATTTTTAGATAGTAATAGCGTATTGCCAAGCGATAATCTTTGCCATTGACGGCTTCGTTAATCAAACTGTCCAAATCGGCTTCTTTGATAATTTGTTCGTCATTCAAATTTAATACTTCGGCTTTTAACTTAGTTTTGGTTTGCCCCAACGAAATTAAATCGGCACCGATTAAAAATCTGAATATTAAGTAAGCAAATATTAAAACTGCAATATAAGGCAGGGATTTTACTATGAATTTAACTACATTTCCGGCATTTTTTTCACCCAATAACCAAGAGAAAAATTTTATTAACAGACGGGAAAATTCTTTTTTTAGCCAATTCAGCATTTTAGTAAACACATTCTCATGTTTTACTTTAATCACGTAGTCAAAAGCGCGATCATGCCGGTATTTATCCAAATGTTTTTCGGGGATTTCCACTTTCGTAATAGACCGTTGGTCAACAGCGACTTCCTGCGCCTTAACACTAGGTAAAAAATTGAAAATCAGTAAAAAAAATAAAACAAATTTAAAAATTACCGGTATCTTCATTGTTTCCTATTTGATTTATTTTATCCAATAATCCTTCGCCGGTTTTATGTTCTCTCAAACTAAAATACAGTAATGCCATTGATATAATCATTAAAATTCTTAAAATCATTTGACCTATAAATGAGATAATGGAAATAATAGCTACAATCAAATCACCTTGACCGGCGTATTTAGCAATTTCTGAATCTTTAGACATCCATAATGATTTTAAGAGTGCATATAAAGTTACCGGGGCATTAATCAATAAGCTAATCAACCAAATGAGAAATCCCATTAGCACAAAGATTCCTATACTATACCAAAATTTATCTTTAAGATATGATTTGGTTTTAAATATGGCTTCGGCAAATCCGATATCTTCAAAGAAATAGACATAATAAGACAAGCCAAAATATAATACACCGACAATAATCATAAAAATATAAATGAAAAAAAACAAAATGGCGCCAATAGTTCCGCCCAATCCTACCATAACTCCCCCTAAAATTAGGGATGTAAAAAGAAAAATTAACACGGCGAGAATAAATATCACAAGGGTTAAACCAATTAATCCCCAAAATTTTTTACGAACCAATTCTTGTATTTTTCCAACATCTACTTTACCGGTCTGTTCATCGTAAGCTCTAAAATATCCGGCTACAGCAGCAAAAAAACGCGGTGCAAAAATCAAAATCAAAATAAAAAGTGCTACTGCCACCAAGATAAAATTAGTAGACGCTTCCGTTTTTGAAGTTATTGTATTACCCCTGATAAATGTAAAGGCATTATTTAATTGTCCAAAATAAAAATATACATATAGAAAATAAGTTATCACTAATGCAGTCAACACAATCCGGTTTTGTTCCCATACAATTTTTATGATATTTTTGGCATGCATTTTAAAAAAACGGAAACTGTCTTCAATAACCGCACTGAAACTTCTTTGTTTTTTAATTTGAAAAATTTTTTTCATAGTTGTTATGGTTATATTATATGATGATTTGGTTATTTGATGATTTGAGATGAAAATTAAATGTTAGATTTTGAACTTCATAGTTTATTTTGTTCATTGATTACGGGCGCTTCGGTACATTCCTCTCTTCGTTCGGAAAACTCAGCGACCTAACCTAATTCTTTAATTTAACCCTACCCAATTCACACTTCGCATTTTTTACTTCCCAATTAACAATCTTCATTCCTCGTTTATCATTCTCGATTATTAACTCTTTGATGGTTCATTATATTGCAAATATAGTTTTTTTGGCAATAGGACATAATAATAAATAATTAAAGTCAATGAGCTCAGAATAATTAATATAGCCAACCAGTCGGGCATTTCGGTATGACGGGTTACGAAGCCCTCAAAAAAACCGGCAATGATAAAAAACGGAATGGTGCTAATCATTACTTTCAATCCGTCACGGGCTTTTTGTATAAAGGACTGCTTACGCGTATAGGTTCCGGGCATCAAAATACCGCTAGCCATAATAAAACCGGCGGCACCCGCTACAATAATAACAGAAATTTCGATAGTGCCGTGTATCCAAATGGTTCGAACCGATTCCCAAAAAACACCATGTTCTAAAAAGAAATATTGGAATGCGCCTAACATAATGGCATTGCGCATCAAGTAATACAAAGTGCCGAGTCCGAGCGTAATTCCCATCATAAAAGTATATAAAGCTACTTTGATATTATTTATGGTAATTCCGAGAAACATATCCACTTCATTTGCCTGTTTATATACAGCCATCGGGTCACCTTTTTTGATGTTTTCCAAGGTCATATCGACATAAGCGTTACCCATAATCCAACGGGCAAAATCTAAATTTTGAGAAGTAGAATACCAACCGATTGCAGCAAACACGAGAAAAACAATGAAAGAAAACAATAAATATTGCCGGTACCGGTAAAACATCAATGGAAAATCATGCAAATAAAAGCGCTTAATGGCACTCCCACTTGTTTTCTTGGTTTTATAGATTTTACGGTGTGCGATCCCAGCCAATTCATTGAGATATACCGGCAACTTACTTTCGGGATAATAAGTTGCTGCATAAGCCAAATCATCTGTCAAATCTAAATAAATGACGGTTAAATCTTCCGGATTAAGTTGTGATTTTCCGGTTAGTGCCTTTTCATAATTTTGCCATTTATCTTTATTTTTCTTAGTAAAAACGACTTCTCTCATGTAATGGGTTGGTTAATTGGTTATATGGTTATTTGATGACGACAATATTTTATTTAAAAAAAAATATTTTTTATATTCTAAATTTAGTCAAAAATTACAAGTGTTACAAAATGAAAATCAAATGAAAAACAAATTAATATCTTTAAAATCCAAACCGAACCATTCGCCCACCGATTTGTTGGTCAAAATACCTTTATAAATATAAATACCGTTACGCAAACCGCGATTAAATCGGGCTGCATCGTCAATACCACCTTTTTCGCCTATATCCAAGAGATAGCGTAAGAAAATATTACTCAATGACAAACTCGCCGTACGGGCGTAACGTGCCGGAATATTAGGTACGCCATAATGTACCACACCGTGTTTGACTACTATCGGGTTGGAATGGGTCGTAACTTCAGATGTTTCACTCACCCCGCCCCTGTCAATACTGACATCGATAAAAACCGAACCTTCTTGCATCATTTGTATCATGGGTTCGGTAATGATAATCGGTGTTCGCGATTTACCCCGAATGGCACCAACAACAACATCAGCACGTTGCAAGGCATCGAGTATCACGTTCGGATTGATGGTCGATGTATAGACCTGATTACTCAACAGGGTTTTGAGCCGGCGCAAACGCGTAACCGAATTGTCAAAAACTTTAACCGCTGCCCCGAGTCCCAAAGCGGTTTTAGCGGCAAATTCGCCAACGGTTCCGGCACCTAGAATAACCACACTTGCCGGCGGCACGCCGCTGATATTTCCTAAAAGCAAGTTTTTACCTACCAAGGGTTTGGTCAGCAATTCGGCTGCTATCAACATAGAAGCAGTGCCGGCTATTTCGCTCTGTGCTCTGACTATGGGAAAAGAGCCCTGCTCATCACGCAAAAATTCGTAAGCAATACCGGTAATTTTTTTTTCTAACAGTTTCTCTATCAACTCTTTGCGCTGCGTTTTAATCTGTAAAGCGGAAATCACCAAACTTTCGGGTTGCAAATATTCTACTTCGGTCAAGTCGGGCGGTTCGACTTTAAGTACAATATGACTTTTAAAAACTTCTTCGGTGTCGTAGGTAATACGAGCGCCAACTTCGGCATAGTCTTGGTCGGAAAAATTAGCCCCTTCTCCTGCCCCGCTTTCCATAATGATTTTATGTCCATGTGCGACCAATGTTTCAACGGCATCAGGGGTCAAACAAATCCGTTTTTCTTGCAGTCTGATTTCTTTGGGGATGCCTATTTGCAATTCACTTTTTCGATATTGAATCGCCAGGCGTTCTTCTTGTGGTAGTAAAATATCTTTTGAATAGGGTTTTAACATACATTATAATATTTGTAAAACGCGTGTGTTATTTTCTTTAACAATAATACGAATTTTTTGCGAGTTTTCAGGCAAAATCTCAGCAATAATATCGGACCATTCGATAAAAACATACGCATCGGGCTGCGACAGATACTCTTCAATACCGAAATCTAAAGCTTCATAAAAATCTTTAAGACGATATAAATCAAAGTGATAGATAGGAAAACCCGGCGTCCGGTACTCATTGACAATGGCAAAGGTCGGCGAATTGGCTTCATCGTCGGAACCCAATTGTTTAACAATGGCTTTTATCAAGGTGGTTTTCCCGCTTCCCATGTCGCCATCTAATAATACTATCCGGCTTCGGCTGTTTTTTATAACAAATCGGGCGGCTTTATCTATTTCATTTATGCTGTAAGTCAGTTCTGTCATTTTTTAAAATCGTTTTTCTTGAAATCTATTTTTCAAGTTGGACAAAAATACAAAATTATATGCGGATTTTTTTACAATATAAACCGCCATACCATAATTTTTTGTGATATAATTTATCTAAAACCAACAAATAATTTAATAATTTAGCTTATCAAAATACACATAAACATACACACCAAAATTTGCTTGATTTTTGGTGTTTATGCAAATCAAATAAAAAATTAAATCGTGAAAATACCTGTTTATCTGATGCCCGGATTGAGTGCCGGTAAAAAAATATTTACTTACCTTAAATTGCCGGATAATTATGAAATTCATTATCTGCAATGGTTGATTCCTTACAAAAACGAAAGTTTACAAGATTACAGCCGGCGGTTAGCAGCTCAAATTACAGATGAAAATCCGATTTTGTTAGGGGTATCTTTCGGGGGAATTATCATTCAAGAAATTGCCAAACAAATACCTGTAAAACAGTTGATTATCATTTCA
Organism: Flavobacteriaceae bacterium; assembly: GCA_015489265.1. Lineage (GTDB taxonomy): Bacteria > Bacteroidota > Bacteroidia > Flavobacteriales > Flavobacteriaceae > WGBX01. The sequence continues at coordinate 13,696 of WFZY01000304.1, forward strand.
AGCATCAAACATCACCATGAATTAAAACCTTTTTATAAATGGGCATATAAAACAAAATTATACAAATTGGTACCGGTACCCATCATCAAAAAAAGACATTGGTTGCAAAAACTATTTTTACCCAAACCAATCAAGAAAAAATTACGACTCTACGAAAGATTTTTAGAAATCGATGACACTTATTATATCCGTTGGTCTTTTCATCAGGTTCTATCATGGCGACAAACCCGAATACCGGAAAATTTTGTCCATATTGTCGGCGAAAACGATACGGTTTTTCCACCTAAATATATAAATGACCCTAAAATCATTGTGCCACGCGGACGACATGAAATGATGGTTTATGAAGTAAAATGGTTTAACCGGCATTTACCGCAATTATTAGCAAAATAAGTTTTTTATAAATTGCTTTATCAGATGAAATACGCATTTTATCAAATGAAAAGTCGGTTTTATCAAATAAGCATTGTACCAACATCAAAAACGACGGATATTTGTCACAAGTAAATGCAAGATGTTTTTCGCAATCTTTAACCTAAAATTCTCATAATAGTTAGCATTTATTTTGTGTTGTTTGAAAGCTGTTCATATTTATATATGAGCAGCTTTTTATTTTTTTGTATTGGGACATCGCCAAATCCATTGTGCTACAGGGTATGTTTTTTTACGATAAGAATAATGCCACCATTCGCTGGTAATGGGTTCTAAATCATACTTTTGCATAATACTTTTCAAATACAAACGATTTTTGATGACGGTATCCGGTAATTTTTTGTAAGCATGGTAAGCTTTTTTACCGAAATAATCAAAATCAGTCCCCATATTGAGTTCTTTGCCATTAGCATCGATTATGGTTAAGTCAACAGCCAAACCACGATTGTGCATCGAACCTTTCTTTGGGTCAGCCACATATCTGGGGTCGGGTCGTATTGCCCAAAGCGCTTTTTGAACTTTTCCCGGACGGTAACAATCAAACAATTTTAATCGTAATGATTTTGTTCGCAATTCTTTTTGTACCTTTAGTAATGCTTCGGCAACCACACGTCGCACATAACATTTGGCACAAGGATACATTTTTTTATGCACAAAATTGTTAGTCGTAGCATAACGAATATCATACACAAAACTACTGTCCAAACTATGCAATTCCACCCAATCGGAATCTCGGGGCTTAATGATAGCTTTTTTAACCGGCTCAGACAGCACTTTTTCAATTCTTTTTTTAGAATGGTCTTCTCTACAAGCCGTTAAACTTATCAATAAAATAAAGAAATAATATGTAGATTTTAGTTTAATGATAGGCAATAGATTTAGATGTTTAGCCAAAACTTAATTTAAACTTTTTACCGAATCGTTTTTATGTAATACTATCTGTTTCAATAAATATATGTTTAATTTTCGGGTTATTTGCAATTATTTTGGCTTTTATATCTTTAACAATCGGTTCTATTTGTTTAACGGTTAATTCGTCTTTAAAATTAATATTGGCACCAAGTAAGATTTCATCCGGACCCAAATGCATGGTTTTGACATTGCCAAAAGCTTCTAATTGCGGATATTGTTTTAAAATATTCCGAATGGCTTCAATATCAGATTCAACCGCCGACTCACCTATTAGCAAATGTTTGGTTTCAA
>WFZY01000305.1 GCA_015489265.1 Flavobacteriaceae bacterium
TTGGCACCAAGTAAGATTTCATCCGGACCCAAATGCATGGTTTTGACATTGCCAAAAGCTTCTAATTGCGGATATTGTTTTAAAATATTCCGAATGGCTTCAATATCAGATTCAACCGCCGACTCACCTATTAGCAAATGTTTGGTTTCAACTGCCATGAACAATGACACAGATGTTAACAGAATCCCAATAAAAATAGAAGCCCAAGCATCAAAAACCGGATTATTGAAATGATAACTTAAAGTAATGCCAATCATGGCAATCAACAAACCGATGACTGCTGCTCCGTTTTCAATAATAACGGCAATAGTAGCCGTATCTTTACTCTTTTCCATAGCGGATATAAAACCTTTCGGATAAGATTTTCTAAACTCTTTCCAGCCAACCCACAAGCTGCCCCCTTCAAACAACAGTGAACCGATTAAAACACCGTAATTCCAATATTTCATTTTGAGAGATGTATCGATGTGACCACTATGCTCAAACAAATGCTTGATACCTTCATATAAAGCAACGCCGCCCCCAAGAGCAAATACAAAAATAGATACGACAAAACTCCAAAAATAAATTTCCATGCCATGCCCGAACGGATGCAATTTATCCGGCGCTTTGGTGCTCCTTTTAATACCCCAAAGCAATAAAATTCCATTGACGGTATCAATTAAGGAATGTATCCCTTCGGAAAGCATTGCCGAACTTCCGGTAAAAAAGGATGCGATAAATTTCATTACAGCGATTCCTAAATTTGCTGCCATTGAAGCAAAAATTGCCAATTTTGATCCACCTGTTGCCATAAATTATTTTTTTGGCTAATTTAATATTTTTTCCGGTACTAAATACCGGCTAATGTTTGATGAAAAAAAATATATGCTAGAAAGAAGTTTATATAATAACTGACAAATAATATTTTTTTAAACAAAAATTATTATACTTTTGTTACTCTAAAAATTTTAATCTAATTTAACAAAATTCAACTCTATTATGGCAAATATTTTAATCTTACTTTTTGTTCTCGGCTATATTGCAATTGCAACCGAACACAAATTGCGCTTGGATAAAACTGTCCCCGCTTTGTTAACGGCAGCCATATTATGGGCTTTATTGGCTATCGGATTTCATGAAGGTTGGTTTTCTATCATTGATCCGGAAGGACATGTGTATAATTTCTTATCCGGCGGTGAAGCCGCTCAAGAAGGTTTTCATCAGACATTGATGCACCATTTGGCTAAAACTGCCGAAATATTAGTCTTTTTAACAGGCGCCATGACTATAGTCGAAATTATCGACTTGCACAGGGGATTTGAAGTCCTTAAAGAATATGTCAAGACCAATAGTAAACGTAAACTTTTGTGGATAATCGGTTTTATCGCCTTTTTCTTATCGGCGGTTATCGATAACTTGACAGCAACAATCGTTTTAATCACGTTATTACGTAAATTGGTCAAAGACCGCAATACAAGACTGTGGTATGCCGGTTTAATCGTCATTGCTGCCAACGCCGGTGGTGCCTGGTCGCCTATAGGTGATGTAACAACCACCATGCTTTGGATTGCCAAAAAAGTTTCGGCAGGGGGACTTATGGAACATGTGTTTATTCCATCAATATTGAATTTTGCCATTCCATTCGGTATCGCTTCATTCTTACCGGTTTTCAATGGCAGTGTCAAAGGTGAATCAGATGACGAAGACTTGGAAAAAGTAGAGAAATTACTCAGTAGTAAAACCATGTTATACTTAGGTTTAGGTATGATTTTATTTGTACCGGTATTCAAAACCGTTACACATTTACCACCTTATCTCGGTATGATGTTATCATTGGGTATTGTGTGGTTGGTATCCGAATATATTCACCCTGAAGAAGATTTTACCGAAGAACGCAAACATTTATATTCGGCACATAAAGCGCTATCCCGAATTGAAATGTCCAGTATTTTATTCTTTTTAGGTATTTTATTGGCAGTTGGTGCCTTGGAAGCTCTGGTTTACGGATCTATCAATGGGGTCGAAATGGGCTCTTTACGATATCTGGCAGAAGTTTTACAGCAAACTTTGCCGAATACTGAGATTGTAGTTGTCTTGCTTGGTATTTTATCAGCTATTGTAGATAATGTCCCTTTGGTAGCTGCATCAATGGGTATGTTTGATTATCCCATGGATCATATTATCTGGCATATGATTGCTTACTCTGCCGGTACGGGTGGTAGTATCTTGATTATTGGATCGGCTGCCGGTGTAGCTGCTATGGGCATGGAAAAAATCAATTTTTTCTGGTATATGAAAAAAATCACATGGTTGGCTTTCTTGGGCTTTTTAGCCGGATTTGTCGCCTTTTGGATAGAAAAAATTACAGCTTACTAAAAACAAATTACAGCTTATCATAAAAAAATCCCGAATAAATTTATTCGGGTTTTTTTATAGGTATTTATGGACGCCGTCTATTAACACGATGTTTCTTTGAAGTTGCGGCTTTGTTTTTTCGGGTAGATGGCCGGTAATAATAATTGTCATCATCATTATAATCAGCCCCTTCATCATCATTGTCATCGTTAAAATATGGTGTGTCGTCATAAACAGGTGCATTATATGAAGGTCCATAATAATAAAATCCTGTGCCATAAACATATCCCGGTCGTCTAGGTCTATATCGATTTACAATATAGTAACCATTTCTACGATAGCGAATATACCGGTGTCCTATTCGTTCTATCAAACCGCGATAATTGTATTTGATAAAAACCCTACCAATGCGACTGACTTGACCATAGCGATTATAATTGATAAATACATTGCCTACCCGTCTGATTTTACCAAAACGATCTCTTTCTATTCTAACCCCCATGAATCCTGCATCGTGGTAATGCCGTCCATGAGCATTGAAATCAAATGTGCCATCCGGAAAAACATAGAAATTGATATATCTTTCTCTAACTTCTACCGGTTCTTCCATTCTGTGCCAAATGGAATGATAACCAAAATTGGCATAAAGTCCGTTAAACCATAATACTGCTAATAATAAACCTAATCTTTTCATAACACTGCGTTTTAAATTAAACTTTCGGCTCAATTTATTATTTTCAAATAACGTGCCATAATTTTAACTAATTGATAATTAGCATAATATATTTTCATTGTTTTAGCATGTAATTAAATCTATATTTAATAAATTGATAATATCAATCTCAATATTAAAAAAATGTCTTTTTAAAATAATTTCACCCCTTGGGGGTTCAATGGTAGGTTTTTATTGTTTTGTCTATAATCATATCACCCCTTCAGGGTTCAATGGTGTGTCTTTATTGTTTTGTCTATAATCATATCACCCCTTCAGGGTTCAATGGTGTGTCTTTATTGTTTTGTCTATAATCATATCACCCCTTTGGGGTTCAATGGTGTGTTTTTATTATTTTGTCTATAATCATATCACCCCTTTGGGGTTCAATGGTGTGTCTTTATTATTTTGCCTATAATCGAAGCCAATTATTTTCAGTTAAAAAAAATATGAAATTTCATCAAACAACTGCGTAAAAATTCTTAAATTCGCTCAAGAAAAAAATATATCAAATGGCAAGATACGAACTCAAATTACCAAAATTAGGTGAAGGTGTAATTGAAGCAACTATAACCGCTTGGAACAAAAATATCGGTGACACGATTGAAGAAGATGAAACCGTATTGGAAGTGGCAACCGATAAAGTTGATTCCGAAGTTCCCAGCGAAGTTCCCGGTGTTTTAGTCGAACGCTTTTTTGAAGTTGATGATGTGGTTAAAATCGGGGATGTTATTGCCATTATCGAAACCGACCAAGAGATTGAAGCAGAAGAAGAGACTGATATAATTGAAAATCCCGAACTCCTTGAAATCGTTTCGGAACAAACCGGTAATCAAGAACAACAAGATGGCGGTGAGATCATCTCATCACATGATAGATTTTACTCACCTTTGGTAAAAAATATTGCTAAAACGGAAGGTATCAGCCAAGCAGAATTGGATCAAATACAAGGTAGCGGAAAGAACGGACGCGTTACCAAAGATGATATTTTGAAATATGTATCCGATAAAAAAGCCGGTAAAACGCCATCACAACCTGTAAAACAAACTTCTGTTTCTCAAACAGTTGCATCTGAACCGGTAAGCATAAGTCAACCTACAGGCATCGTTATGGATAACGGTGACGAAGTAATTGAAATGGACAGAATGCGCAAACTGATTGCCGAGCATATGGTCAATTCCAAACGTATTTCACCACATGTTCAATCATTTGTTGAAGCAGATGTAACCAAAATAGTGAACTGGCGTAATCAAATTAAGGATGCATTCTTACAAAAAGAAGGTGAGAAAATCACTTTTACGCCTATTTTTATTTATTATATCATCAAAGCTATCAAAGACTACCCGATGATTAATGTCCAATTGGACGGCACTAAAATCATCAAAAAGAAACATATCAATATCGGTATGGCAGTTGCTTTGCCTAGCGGAAATTTAATTGTACCGGTCATTAAAGATGCCGACCAATTAAGTTTAACCGGCTTAACCAAAGCAGTTAATGATTTAGCCAAACGCGCACGCGAAAACAAACTCAAGCCCGATGAAATAACCGGTGGCACATATACCGTTACCAATATCGGTTCTTTTGGAAATATAGCCGGTTCCGCCATTATAAATCAGCCGCAAGTAGCCATTATGGCATTGGGGGCTATCCGTAAAATGCCGGCGGTTATAGAAACACCGGAAGGCGATATGATTGGCATCAGACAAAAAATGATATTATCTCACTCCTATGATCATAGAGTGGTTGACGGTATGTTAGGTGGCTTGTTTGCCAAACGGGTTGCCGAATATCTTGAAAGTTTTACCGGTGATAATTTGTTATAAAAAATTATAAAGATGAAAACCATTTATGCTTGTAAAAATTCAAAATTTAAGGGGGTATTCGGGATATTGATTGCAGTTGTGTCAGTCGCCATGATTATGCTCTACTTAATCAAAGGGTATAGTAATGACTTTTGGGGATTTTATGCCCCTATTATTTCGTTCGGTTTAAATCTCGTTTTAGGATTGTGCTTTTATTTTTCAAAATGTAACAGGTACTTTGTCAAATTTGATACAGACAAATTGATTTTTAAAACACGTAAAAATAAACGTACGGAAGTTAATTATAAAGATATTGAAGCCCCCGAAATTCATATTTTTGAAATTAAATTACCCCTTAAAAACGGTAAAACAATCAGCATGAATTTAGATGCTTTTTCTTATGAACAATTACGAAAGATTAAACAAGAAATCTTAAATCATTTTTAATCTTTAAAAAGCATATAATATTCCGGAATTTAAATCATATTGTTCTTTTGGAACACCTGTAACGGGTGTCGTGTCGAAATAATAATTGAAAGCTGTCTTAAAAGACAAATGTTTGTCAATTTTAAAAATCAGAACATTTGGAGATGCCGTACGATAGTCGGAAAAATTATCGAATACCGGCTGGAAATAAGTCGTGCTAATGATGCTAAAATGTTCATTGGGATATATGCTAAAAGAAAAGTAATTGCTCCAACGCCAATGTTGTTCTTTGGTATTCAAGCTTGTTTTTTCAAGTTCATACATGGCTGTCGTTCCTAAATAATATCTAAATTTTTCATTTTTAGACAACTTAAATCGGAATCCCAAACCAAATAATCCTCTAAAGTCAATTTTAGAAATACTGTTTTTTTGTCCTTGCACAAATGTTTCTAAAGCCGTTTTAGGTCTAATTTTGTAATTATATCGCAAATGCAAAACACTTTTATCTATTAAATCATTCGCGTTTGACGAGAGTAATTCATATTGCCCCATTAATAAAATCAAACTTTTTCCGGTTTTGTATTGCAAATGTGCCTTCCCTCCTATTTTGGTCAAAGTTTTGGTATTTTTTACCAAAGAAACATTAAGTCCTACTTTGCCTGCCCAACCGGTTGTATCTGTTCTAATACGAAAGGATTCGACATTTAATATTTGACTCCAACCATAAAAATTTATAAACAAAACAAATAGAACAAGAATACGTTTCATAAAAGTATATTTTAGTATGGCAAGATAATCATTTATTGACTAATCAAATTTTTCTTTTAATTTTTGCAAGGCAATGGCACGATGGCTGATTTTATTTTTTTCGGTTTCACCCATTTCGGCAAAAGTTTGTGAGTAACCATCCGGCACAAAAACCGAATCGTAACCAAAACCTCCGGTACCTCGCGGTTCAGTTGTAATATGACCTTTTATGACACCCGAAACCACATATTCTTTATTGTCTTTGCTATATACCACAACCGTTCTAAACTGTGCTTCTCTATTTTCAACACCTTTCATTTCATCCAATAACTTTTGCACATTTTCCTCATATGTAGCATTTTTACCGGCATATCGGGCACTGTAAACACCCGGTGCACCATTGAGTGCAGGAACTTCCAATCCGGTGTCATCTGCAATGGCATCTACATCATATGGAATGGTAATTTGTCGCACTTTTTGCAGGGCATTCTCTTCCAAAGTACTGCCGGTTTCTTTTAATTTGCCTTCAAAATCCAAATCTTTTAAAGATTTTAGTTGATAATTATCCGGTAAAATTTGCTTAATTTCAGTAATTTTATGTGGATTTTGCGTAGCTAAAAACAGTTCTTTGGGGGTTTGTGCAAAATATTTTTCAAAAAAATACCAAGCCAAAACTATAGTCCCTAAACTCAAAGCAACTACAATCAAATATTTTTGCAAATCCTCACCGGTCAAATGTTCAGCCAAACCTTCTGTTGCTTTCATATCCGAAAATTGCGCCGCAAAAAACGCCGTACCATTGAGTATCATATGAATAATTACCGGATAAAATAAGCTTCGCGTTTTCCAATACATATAACCCAAAAATAAGCCTAAAACTGTCGCGTATAAAAATTGCCAAGGATTCATATGGAATATTCCAAATGCAATAGCCGATATCAAAATAGCCATATACGGATTGTATTTTTTCAATAATGCTTTCAAAATAATACCTCTAAATAAAGTTTCTTCCAAAAATGGTGCGGCTACGGCAACCATTAAAAACCCGGCAATCCGGTTATTAAAAACTTCTTCCATGGTCTGATTTAGCATATCAAATATCTTTTTCCAAAAACCGCTTGGCTCCGGTAATAAGAAAATCGTAAACTCACCCACGATTAAAAAAGCATAAGCTACTATAATAACCAAAGGTAACAATGCCCAATCATCCGGCTTGAAATTAAGCTTCCCTTTTTTATTAAAAGTACGTCGTGTTGCCCAAATAGTTAAATACATGGGAATGACATAAGCCAATAGCATCATCCATGCAGTAAATGATTTGGGTACGATACCTTGCAATAAACTAAAAGGTAACGTAAATAGTATAAAATAAAGTAAAATAACGGCTAAATGCCAAATGGTTGGAAATTTATTTTTCATGGTTATTTATTTAGTTATTTAATTGCCGGCGCTTCGGTACTTTCCAAACTTCGTTTGGAACACTCAGCGACCTGCTTCGATACATCCCAACTCCTTCGGCGTTGGAACACTCAGCCACCTTTGATAATGCTTCAAATAAAAATTTATTATTTATTCATTTTCAATTCTCCATTTTGAATTAAGCCGCACAGTTTGTGCGTCTCTTCGTAATTCTCATTTTCTCAGAGACGAATTGCAATCCGTCTCTATCCATGGTGATACGGATGATTATTCAGAATAGCCAAACCGCGGTACAATTGCTCTAAAAAAATCAATCGCACCAATTGATGCGAAAAAGTCATTTGCGATAAAGCGATTTTCATATTAGCTCTCCGGTAAACTTCTTCTGAAAATCCGTAAGGACCACCAATAACAAAGACCAAATTTTTTAAACCGGTATTCATTTGCTTTTGCAAAAAACCGGCAAATTGTCGTGATGTCATTTCTCGACCGGTTTCGTCTAATAGTACTACAAAATCCGATGGAACAAGTTTTTGCAACAATAAACTTCCTTCCTTCTCTTTTTGTTGCTTTTCGGATAAATTTTTAGTGTTTTTTAAATCCGGAATAATGATTTTTTCAAATCCGATTAAATTTTTAACCCGTTTTTCATAGGCATTCTTTAATCTCTGCATGCAAGCATCATCCGTTTTACCTATAAGTAACAATTTGATTTTCAAAATAGAAATGTTTATCAGATGTATTACTTTTTCGGATTGACAATAAAAGCATTAGGATATTCCTTTCGTATCTTATAAAGTGCGCGATCGGCAGCCAATTTACTTTCATATTCTCCGGCCCAAACTTTGAATTCGGGCGACTCCCATTCAATAACGATATAAGTATCGGGGAATTTTGACTGAAAATCTGCTTTAACAGAACGGGCTTTATTAATACTTTGTCCATTATACAATTGGATATGATAGTATTTAAAACTGGTTTTAGTGTTTTTAAAACAATCGGAACGTTTAGCCAGCAAAGTGTCAACTTTAGCCGTCACTATAAATCTATTTGGCGCCGTATTTATATCTTGTCCGGACATAAATAAAGCTGTAAACATAAAAGTTAAAACAAAAAGATATTTCATGGTTCTATAATTTAGTCAAAAATACGATTTTTTTTGGTTATCCGGTTAATCGCTTGCCCCGATTCTCATCGGGGGGTATTTGTCATTTCGAACGTAATGAGAAATCTTAATTTCGATTAAATAAATTCTTTCCCGACTTTCGTCTGGACTGGCTTTCGTTCGTCGTGCCTCCTCTCTCTGTCGGAATGACATCTGCACTTTCAACGTTATCGCTTTTCACTAGGTGCTTTTAACTGATTGAAAGAATTATGCCAAACAAAAAAGCCGCTCACAATGAACGGCTTTTTGTAAAAATCACAAGATTTTAATGTGCATTGTGATGCAACAAACTTTCTTCGATATAAGGATGGTTAATCGGTAATATATGTTTACGTTTAGCCATGTTTTTAAACATTACAAACATAAATAAGCCGATAAATCCTAACAAAATACCTATTTCATACAATCCGAAAACCGGATGGATATGTCCTTCACTCATTCCTGCAAATGTATGCACCAAAGGCGGAAATACTGATAGATATACATCTAATACAAAGCCCGTCAAAATGGTGATAGCCATAATCAATAATACTTTCGGATTTTTAGCCAATTTATTGGGTAGCAATACCAAGAATGGTATCATAAAATTAATCACGATATTCAAAGTAAATAAAAATTGTGAGAAATGGAATCGTCTTAAAAAGTAGTGTTCCCCTTCTTCGGGTATGTTACCATACCAAATCAACATATATTGGAAATACCATGCATAAGCAAATAAAATAGAACCCATAAACAGGTATTTTGAGAAATCATGCCAATGTGATGAATTCATAAACGGGAAATAACCTTTTTTGTGTAAGAAATACACAATCAAAATGATTAATGCCGAAGCATGGAAAAATCCTGATATTAATTCCTTAATACTAAATAATGTACTGTACCAGAACGGTTCCAAAGACATCAAATAGTCAAATCCGGCAAAGATAAAAGTCAAGGCGAAAGCAAAAATATAGACTTTTGAAAAGAATCGGCTTTTTTCAAACCATTTTAAAGCTCCGGCTTTGTCGGCATCTTCTTTTTTTGAAAATTTTCGCAACAATCCGGTTGTCAAAAACCACACAATAAAGAAAATTAAAGTACGAATAATAAAGAAATTTTTATTCAAATAAGGTGCTTTAATTTCTAAGATTTCTTTAAAATCCGGATATTTAGCAAAATCGGGAATGTGTTTCTCTGGTGCTGCCCACGGATATACAAATTTTAAGCCGATAAACACCAACAAAATCATAAACAGAAAAGCAGGTCCTAAATAACAGGAAATTGCTTCCGGAACACGTTTAAAGGCAGCCGACCAACCGGCTTCGGCTATATATTGCAATGACATCCAAAAAGCGGCACCCAAAGCCAATAATAAAAACATATAATTGCTGAACAGTATATTGGTCCAAAATCTATGTGTATCAGCCATATATGCTAAAATACCCGTAATTAAGCCAATCAACATTAAAACATAGCTGATGGTTTTAAGTTTTTTTGTAAATACAAATCTTTTTTTCATTGTCGTAGTTTTAAATTATTTTACTTTGAAATGATTCTTGATATAAAGAATAATTCGCCATCTGTCATCCGTTTTTATTTGTGATGCATGCGCCCCCATGATTGCAGAACCCATCGTTATAACATGAAAAATCTCGCCATCGGGTTTGGCTTGAATATAGCCCGCTGTTAAATTAGCCGGTACGCCCGGATACAGTTTTTTACCGTTTTTAACCAATTTGGTCAAGTGTCCGTCTCCCTTTCCTTCTTTACCATGACAAATGGCACAATAAATATCATATTTCATCTTACCGCGTTCTAAATTTTCAGGGGTTGCTTTTAACGGGTTTTTCAATAATTTTCCTGCTTTGGCTTTATCCCCGAATTTGTCCTTAAACGGATAAGGCATATATTCGCGCGCAATGGTTCCTTCAACAGGTTTTTGCAGTGTTTTACCATCTTTAAAAACAGGATTTGGACTATATGATTCATAGGCTTTAGAGTAATACATATCAAAATCTCCCATATAATCCCAATAGGTGTTTTCTTGGTGGTGATTACACGACGATAAACCTGCCAAAATTAATACCAATATTATATATTTTTTCATTTTGTTTCTTTTTAGCATTAATATTTTAAACTTCATCTATTTTTTCTGCACCGGTAGTTTCAAAGATTTCCCGCAATTTACTTTCCATTGTAGGGGTTAATCTCGATTTATCAATTAAAACTACCATCTTGTCATCATTGATACCCGGATAAGAAAATTCAGGGTCTTTTCCCGGATACATTTTAGCTTCTACAAAAAACGTCACTACGGTTGTTAAAACAGTTATCAAAACTGTTCCAATAAACATCAACACCGGAAAAGTTAAACTCAAACTCGGTTTACCACCAATATTTAAAGGATAATCAATAACAAATGTATAGTACAATCCTGCAAATACACTGATAACCCCAAATAAGCCATAGAAAAATGCCAATAAAGGTATATTTGACTTCACATGAAATTTTTCTAATAATTCTTCTATTACAAAAGGTGTAATAACTTCTTCGACCGGTGCATCGACAGCTTTTAATTGCGCTGCCGCATCCATTAATTTTCGGTCGTCACTATATACGGCTACTAGTTTACTCATCTTCTAAAAGTTTTTTAATTGCATGATATTGAACATCTGTCGGTTTTAAATCGGTTTGTCGTTTGGCTTGTTGCTTCAATTCGTTCATCGCCATCATCGGGATAAATCTGATGAATAACAAGACGCCTACTCCAAATAAACCGATTGTTCCCAAATAAACCCATTTGTCAACAATGGTGGAAGCATAGTGGAACCAGTTTGCCGGTAAGAAATCTTCAGCAGCCGGTGGTACCACAATATTATATCGTTCTAACCACATACCGATATTAACACCGATAGTTATCCAGAAAATCAAAGTTAAATTGCGTCTAACTTTTTTAAACCAGAATAACTGTGGAATAAAAGCATTAAATGTCAACATTAACCAATATGGTATGGCATAATGACCTTTTAAATAATTTTCATCAAATACATAAGCTTCATATTGATTCCCCGAGTACCAAGCAATAAATAGTTCTATTAAATAAGCCGAACCCATAATCAAACTGACAAATGTAATGATGCGGGCAATGGCGTCGAAGTGATCATCGGTTACATAGTCTTGTAGTTTGAATGCTTTACGAATTAATACCATCAAGGTAACCACCATACTAAATCCGGAAAAGATAGCACCCACTACAAAGAACGGCGGAAAAATGGTTTCGTGCCAACCGGGTAGGATACCGGCAGAAAAGTCCGTAGATACGATAGAGTGTACCGCAATTACCAAAGGCATCGCCAAACCACCTAAAATCACCAATGTATCTTCAAATTTTCGCCATTTGTCCATAGAACCGACCCAACCGAAACTCAAAGCATTAAAAATTTTACGTTTGATACCTTTGGAACGGTCACGAACCGTTGCAAAATCCGGTAACATACCAATATACCAGAAAATTGCCGAAGTAGTTAAATATGTAGTAATGGCGAAAACGTCCCACAATAATGGTGAGTTAAAGTTGACCCACAAACCGCGAGAGTTAGGTCCGTAAGGGAAAATAAAGAATTCATCCCAAGGACGACCAACGTGAATAGCAGGGAACAAACCGGCTGCCAAAACGGCAAATACGGTCATTGCCTCTGCGGCACGGTTAATAGATGTACGCCATTTTTGACGGAATACCAATAAGAATATTGAGAAAGCGGTTCCGGCATGACCGATACCAATCCACCAAACAAAGTTGATAATTGCCCAGCCCCATGGTACTTGGTTATTGTTACCCCACATACCGATTCCTTTGGAAATGGTTAAGGGAACATAATAACCTAAGCCAATTGACATCAAAACAAAAAATACGGCAAACGCAATCCACCACCACATCGGGGCTTTTTCTTCTTGCGACTTGAGAATATCTCGGGTAATATCACCGTAGGTTTTATTACCGAGTATTAATTCGCCTCTGACTTCTTTTTTATACATAATTGAATAATTTTAGTTTTTAAGCTTCAGTTTTGTGTTCTTCATCTTTATTTCTAACCTTGGTCATATACACCACACTAGGCAATGTTTTCAATTCTTCCAAAAGTCCGTAAGAACGCTCATCTTGGAACAATTTGATAATACGAGCATCAGCCATATTGGTATCACCGAAAACAATAGCATTAGAAGGACATGCTTGCTCACAAGCAACTTCTATTTCGCCGTCACGCAACTCCCTGCCTTCTGCTTTGGCCTTAAGTTTACCTTCTTGAATTCGTTGGATACATAATGTACATTTTTCAACCACACCACGTTGTCTGACTACTACATCAGGGTTTAAGACCATACGTTTAACTTCATCATTAAACAAGTAGTTGTAATCACCACCTTCAACAAAGTTGAACCAGTTAAAACGTCTGACTTTGTACGGACAGTTATTCATACAGTAACGGGTTCCGATACAACGGTTATACGCCATAGCGTTCAAACCTTCTTTGGTATGCGGTGTTGCAGCTACCGGACAAACGTTTTCACAAGGCGCATTGTCACAGTGCTGACACATCACCGGTTGGTGAAATACTTCCGGATTGTCTTCTACCGGCGAATATAATTTATCTTCCTTGCTTGAATAGTAACGGTCAATACGCAACCAGTGCATATTACGACGTCTGCGTACTTGTTCTTTACCGACAATTGCAATATTGTTTTCCACTTGACAAGCTATGATACAGGCACTACAACCGGTACATTTGTTATAATCAATGGCTAATCCCCAATGATGTCCGGGATAATCTTCCGGATTGTAGCCATCTTTATACAGATTGACATGTTCCAATTTATCTTTGAAAAAGACATGTTTTTCATTGCCCGAATGTTTGTCTTTTTGCCAAGCGGCTAAGGTTGTTTCACGGGCAATATCTTCGGCACGTCCTTCCATAGTATCATGGGTTTGGGTTTGTGCCAACGGATAGGTTTTACCGGTTTTACTGATTTCTACCGGAATACCGCTAAACTGACGATGTCCGTCTTTGGCAGCCACAAATCCGGCAGCATTAGCACCACCAACTTGATCGGCAACGGGACCGGCGGCTGTTCTACCGTAACCCAAAGCTATCCCAATGGTTGAGTGGTCTTGACCCGGTTGAATCAATACAGGTAACTCTACTTCATAACCGCCAGCTTTTACTTTCAAAACATCTTCATGATTCCAACCCTTTTCTTTGGCAGTTTTAGGTGAAACGGTAATATAATTGTCCCAAGTTGCTTTGGTAATCGGGTCCGGCATCTCTTGCAACCAAGGGTTGTTTGCCATTAAACCGCTTCCAATACCAACTTTTTCATAAACAACCAACTGTATACCTGAAGGTTTAGTAAATTCGGTAATCTTTGCTTCATTATCTTTGAGATAAGTTGCCTTAAATTCCGGTGCTTCACCGGTAATGGCAACCTCATAAACACCATCTTGTAAAGCTTTGTTCCAACCCGAAGTAAAATCTATAATACTTTGTGATTCAGTTGCCGTACTATCTTGCTTGGCTTGATTATCAGCTTCAGCAGCAACTTCTTTTTTGGCTAAAATATTCTCCAACCAATTCTTTTTCATATAGTCATAAAACGAACCGGAAAGGTCTGCCCACTTCATGAAACTTTCTTGTGCTTGTCGGGTATTCCACAATTTGTTGATAGTCGGTTGCCCTAAACTGTACATACCTGTAACCGGTTCGGCGTCCGACCAAGATTCTAAGAAATTATTGTCAGGTAAAACGTATTGTACCTGTTTAGCTGTTTCGTCAAGTTTATCAGTCAAAGCTACACTTAACGCCATTTTTTTGATTAAAGCAGCTTTTTGATCAGGCTTATGACAATTAAAAATCGGATTAGCATTGTAAAAGATAACCGCACCGGCTTTTCCGTCATTCATATCGGAAAAAGCTTGATGGATTTTTTCATCACGACCTTGTTTCAATAAAGTTTCGCGGGTAAAATCAATGGTTTTTCCATAGTTACCCAACATATTGTTAATACTGTTTACAATAGCTTGAATACTTGGGTCATTAGTTCCGGAAACTACAAGCGATTGTCCTTTATTGGCAAGCAAATCGGCTGCCACTTTTTTGACATCTATCTCACAAGGCAATTCTTTAATCGGTTGTCCGCCTGTTTGCGAAGCAATGGCGTTGTGCAATTTGATTAATAATTTTTTCTCTTGTGCCGGTTTGATATATTGACGATAATCGGCATTACTACCGGTCAAACTCATCAAACTTTCATATTGATAATGACGTGAAATATCTTTTTGTCCATTAGTCAAATCACGCGTTTTGGCATAATCGGCAGCAAATTGAATGGGCGACAGCCAAGTACCAAGAAAATCGGCATTAAATCCGGCAATTACTTTGGCTTTATCAAAATGATAAGCAGGAATACCGGCTTTGCCGAATGTAGCTTCGTTGGCGGCAATCATAGCCGAATATGAAACAGGGTCTAAATAAACGACTTCTGTTGTGGGGTATTTGGCTTTGAATTCTTCAAATAATTTTTTGGTAGTCGGACTGGTTACGGTAGCGGCAAAAATTAATATTTTTTGTCCGGCTGCTGCTATTTCACCTAATTTTTTAGTGATTTCCGCATCAGCTTTTTCCCAAGTCGTTTCTTTACCGTTTTTAACAGGGTGTTGTAATCTTGCCGTATCATACAAGTCTAATACCGCCGCTTGAATACGGGCATTGGTACCGCCTTGTGTGATTTTTGACAATTTATTACCTTCAATTTTGATAGGACGTCCATCACGAACCTTAACCACTACACTGGCATAATCGTCAGGGGTTGCAATAGTGGTTGCAAAATGACTGGCAACACCGGGCGTTATATCAGCCGGACGTTGCAAAAACGGAATAGCTTTACGTACCGGTTGTTGACAACTGGTTGCTGCCACGGCGTAAGCCGTAGAAAATCCTAATAACTTTAAAAAATCTCTACGGTTTGAAACATATTTATTTTTTATTTCGTCTTTAGAAAGGCCATCAGTCGGAAACTCAATCGACGGTTCGATGGCTTCATTGTTTTTAACACTTTCTAATTCTTCTAAACTTCTCCAATATTTTTTCATCTGTATATATTTTATACCTTATATTATTATTAATAGTGACAAGATGAACAATCGGCACCACCGATTTTGTCAACTGTTATTTTATCAATACCTTGTTTTTCTTTTAACTCCTTAAACTTGTAGTGTTTATAGTAAGGATTAGAAGTATCTATACCGCGTTTACGGTGACAGTCTAAACAGAAATCACCCATAGCAAGCTCTTTATATTCTACCACACGGTTCATTTTTTCAACCGGTCCGTGGCATTCTTGACATTTAACCTTACCGGCTTGAACGTGTTGGGCGTGATTGAAGTAAACATGATCGGGTAAGTTGTGAACTTTTACCCATTTAATCGGTTTTGCCGGCTTATCATATTGCATGGTTTTGGGGTTGTATCCCAAGTAGTCATAAATTTTGGCTATTTCTTTGGTACCGGAAACACTACCTTTATGGACTTGATTGTGACAATTCATACAAACATTCAAACTCGGCACGCCTGCATGACGACTGGTACGCGCATCAACGTGACAGTACTCACAGTCAATACCATTTTGTCCGGCATGTACTTTATGCGAAAACCAAATGGGCTGCACCGGCGCATAACCTTGTTGACGCCCTAAGGCACGTGCTTCAACATAAGTGATTTTACCTATATAGGCAATGGCTAAAAAGGCAACCAACATCATCACTTTAGGCATTTTACATTTTTTGCGACGACCTAAAACAGTAGCCAATGCAAAAACAAGCAAGGCAATAATAAACGGTACCGTATTATTACCGGGTCCTATGCCTTTAAATTCCGGATCAATTTTGTCGTAGTCTGCATGACTGACTGCCGGTTGTTGTTTTTCAGCTTTAGCAGCAGCAGCTTGTGCCGTACTTGCCGTAGCCATAGTTTGAGATAAAGTAGTGCCGCTCAATTGAACCGCAACAGATTGCATACCCATATTTTTACCGGATGCCATTACTGATACCGACAAAAATAAGAGCATAATTAATCCGATTTTAGTCATCGAATTAATGGGCTTAAACATCATTCTTTTTTTCATAAGAGTTAAATTATATTAATTTTTTCTCAACATTTTTTGCTTTGCCAAAGATATAGAAAAAATGATATTTTCCCATAAAACTATTATATTTATAATCATTCTAAATAAGCTAATTACTTTCGATAACTTTCAACAAAATTTCGTATTTTTGCTAAAAAATAACAAAAATAATATGAAAAAATTTGTAAAAATTATATTTGGTGCTCTTATTGTAATAATAGTGGCATTAATAGCCATTCCCTATTTTTTTAAAGATGACATAGAAAAATTCATCAAAGACGAAATTAATAACAGTATCAATGCCAAGTTTGATTATGATGATGTCAGCTTATCTCTTTTGACTGATTTTCCCAATTTGCATGTCAAAATAGACAATATCACACTTGATGGCATCAATGAATTTAAAGATGTTCGTTTAGCACAAATCAACAGGTTTAATATGAGTTTGGATGCCAAACGGCTCTTTTTGGAAAAGGATTTGGAAATCAAAAAAATAGGGGTTGATGGGGCTGACATTAATATAATGGTATTAAAAAACGGCAAAGCCAATTATGATATTGCCAAACCGGATACAACCGGTACCCAAAAACCGGAAAAACATTATACGATCAAATTGAAATCCTATTATGTCAATAATACCAATATTCAATACAATGACCAATCTCTTGATATGTTATTAAAAATCAAGAATTTAAACCATAAAGGCACCGGTGTCTTTACCAAAGATGCTTACCGGCTGACGACCAAAAGTCAAATAGATACGCTTGATGTTAAGTATGGCAATGTGCATTATTTAAACAATGTTAAAGCCGATGTGGATGCCGGCATCTCAATAGAAAATGATTTTTCAAAATACCGTATTCAAAAAGCGCTTATATCCTTAAATGATTTGCAACTGCTGACTGATCTCATGTTGGAATTAAAAGGCGATGATATCAATATGGATATCGCTTATCAAACCAAAGAAAACAGTTTAAAAAAATTATTGTCCTTGGTTCCAAAAGCTTATATGCCGGACTTTGAAGGTTTAAAAGCCAATGGAAAAGCAATTTTAAAAGGTTATGTTAAAGGTATTTATAACGACAAAAATTATCCGGCTTACGGGGTCGATTTCAAAATTGATAACGGCTTTATCAAATACCCCGATTTACCACAAGCCGTTAAAGATATTAATGTAGTAACTTATGTCGAGTTTCCGGGGGGTGGTAATTTGGACAAAACCAAAATCGATATGCCCAAAATTCATTTCAGTATAGCCGGCAATGCAGCAGACGGCAGATTGTCCGTTGCCAATCCAACGACCGACCCGTATATCGATACATATTTTAAATCAAAAATGGATTTAGCTAAAATCAAACAAGCTGTACATCTGCCCGAAATCAAAAAATTAACCGGATTGCTTGATGCTGATGTGAAGTTCAAAGGACGTAGTTCGGCTATTGAAAAACAAGAGTTTAACAAATTTGATGCCGCCGGACATTTTGATTTAACCCAAATGCAATTAGTTTCCGATTCATTGGCTTATCACGTAAACATTGATGCAGCGAAAGTCGTCATTACACCGCAAGCGCTTGACGTCAACGAATTCAAATCAAAAGTCGGACAAAGTGATTTTGATATAACCGGAAAAGTCAGCAATTATATTTCTTATTTCCTTAAAAAGAATCAAGTTTTAAAAGCCGATTTTAAAATGCATTCCAACTATATCAACATGAATGAATTTATGACCGGTGATGATAGTTCCGCTACTGAAAAACCACAAGATAGTTTGATTAGAATTCCCAAAAATATCGACCTGAATTTTACAGCCGATGCCAACAAAGTCCGGTACAAAGATATGGATTTGCACAACTTAAAAGGCAATATCAGCGTCAAAGACCAAAAAGCCACTTTACAAACCGTCTTAACCAAAGCTTTCGGCGGTGATATGAGCTTAAAAGGTATTTATGATACTTCCAGAAAGAATGCCAAAACCGCCATGAATATTGCCATGAAAAAATTGGCAATTAACCAAACCGCCGAAAAACTAACGATGTTTAAAACTTATGCGCCGGTGATGCAAAAAATAAACGGTAATTTCTTTTCCGATTTACAGATGGACGTTGAACTTGATAATCACATGAATCCGGTATTACAGAGTTTAGACGCATCCGGATTATTCAAAACCGGAAATATCAATATAGGTGGAATTGATGTGGTTAAGAAAATAGGTAAAATGTTAAAAATCAACGCGCTTAACAATCCTAAAATTGATAAAATCAAGGCACAATTCGATATCCAAAAAGGTAAAATGCACGTCAAACCTTTTCAATTTAAAATCAATCAAATCAACTCCGGATTGGAAGGCACAGTTGGGTTAGACCAAAAAATCAATTTTGTTTTAAACATGGACGTGCCGCGAAAAATGCTAGGCAACAAAGCCAATGCGATTATCGGTAATTTAATAGGTAAAGCCAATGCTTTGGGCTTAAAATTGGATATGGCGGATATCATCAAAATGAAATTTAAAATCACCGGCGATTACAACCACCCGAAAATTGTGCCGGTTATTGCCGGTGCCGAAGGACAAAGCGCACAAGAAGTCGTTAAAGAAGCCGTAACCCAAAAAGTTGAAGCCGCTGTTGACGAAGCCAAAGAAAAAGCCCGTGCCGAAGCCCAAAAGAAAGCCGATGCACTCTTGTCACAAGCGCAACAACAAGCTGATAAAATCAAAGCCGAAGCCAAAAAAGCTGCTGATAAAATCCGTGCAGAAGCTCACAAACAAGCAGCGGATTTAATCAAAAAAGCCGGTAATGACCCGTTTAAAAAATTGGCTGCGGAAGCTTTGGGTAAAAAACTAGTTAAAACAGCTGACAAAAAAGCCCAACAACTTGAAACCAAAGCTCAAAACCAAGCTGATTTAATCATGAAAAACGCTAAAACGAAAGCAGATAAATTGGTCAATGATATTAAATAAATTAAACTTACAAATTATGAATAAACTGATGTCAATTTTTACTATTACTTTCTTATTGATAATAAATTCATCTAACATATATGGTCAAACCCAATGGAAAACATTAGATAATAAAAATTTCTCAATCATGTACCCCGCTACTTGGGATTTGAACAGTGCCGGATTAATGGGCACAAAATTTATCATACTCAGCCCACTTTCAAATAGCAATGACAAATTTCAAGAAAATGTTAATTTAATCACTCAAGATTTGACCGGCTTAAATGTGCCACTTGACAAATACGTTGAAACATCTGAAAATCAGATTAAAACCTTGCTTTCCAATGGAAAGTTATTGGAAAGTAAAAGAATATCAGATAACAATTCGGAATATCATATATTGGTTTTTACAGGAAAACAGGGTATTTTTAATTTAAAATTTATGCAATATTTCCGTATTATCAACAATAAAGCATATGTACTAACCTATACAGCCGAAATAAATCAGTATGATAAATTTTTGCCAATAGCTAAAAAAATTATGGATAGCTTTAAGGTTATAAAATAAATGGGTTAAAAAACTCTTTTTTTAAGGCATTAAAAACAATTTTGATTAAAACAAAAAAACAGAAAATGAAAAACATCATACTAATCTTGGTTTTACTTATATCAGTAAATATTCAAGCACAAAAACAAGACAAAAATCAATTAAATATTGCTAGCAAATTTAAAGG
>WFZY01000306.1 GCA_015489265.1 Flavobacteriaceae bacterium
CGGGAACTAAACTTTAAAAAACAAACCGGACATGAAACCCAATCACAAAAAAAGCTTACACCGCAAACTGATGACCTTGCTGTCAAAAGCCGGTATCCATGCCGATATGCGGCACGAGATGATTCACCGCTTTACCGGTGGCAGAACCACATCGTCCAAAGACCTGACGACCGGCGAACTGGCAGAGCTCATTAACCGCTTACAGGGCGATTACGAAGACCAATTGCGCCGTTTACGCAGTGAAATACTTGCCATAGCCACGCGCACCGGCATACACGACCCTAAAAACTGGGACAAATTCAATGCCTTTATGATACACCGGAGCATTCATCATAAGCCATTGAATGAATACAGCTTGGATGAGCTCAAAGAACTGCGCCGGCAGTTCCGCGCAATAGAGCGACGCTATAAACAACAAAAACCAGCTTTCCGGCTCAAAAAATGGCAGTTAAACTAAAATTTCAGCCAATGATAAAAAAATTAGACCCCAAGCAAAAAAAGCAGCACCGCCAAGCCGGCACCATTCCGCCCGACTGGTGGAACTACGGCATTAACCCCATTTTAGGCTATCGCAATTACCAATTGGTAAAACCGCAGGTTGTCGAAAACTCGCAACCGGTGCCCAAATCTGTCAGAAATGAACCTTTAAACTAAATATTATGATTATTATTAAAATCCCCCTTGAAGTCAACATTTACAAGCTCGAAGCCATTATACACGGCTTAAAGACTTACATACTGGTGCAAGCCGACGCATACAGCAACGGCAAAACCGCCGGAGACCGGTTTGACACGATGAAATATCAAATAGCCCTGAAATTGACAGACAAGCTATTGCGCAAGCTCACCGACAAAAAACTCAGTCCGGGCAAAAAAGACAGCTTTAAAATCAAGCTCTTATACCACGAAGCGCTGGTCATGCTCGACGTGCTGCAAAATTTTGAAACATCAAGCGCCAACGCCCGTGTCGCCATTGCGCAAATTATTACGCAATTAGACAAAAATTTGTAATAGTGCGAAAACAAGGATTAAATGCTATTTAAAAACCCTTAAAACCGAATTGATATGACCAAAAACTTAAATAACCAAATAGTGAAACTGCTTAAAACAGGCGAATTTTATTTGGACTTGCTTAAACCGCATGCCGGCAGGTTGCATATATTTTATGATAAAAAAACCGATGACTTTATCGAAGAATATTGGCATGAAGACCCACAATTTCATTACTTTGATTTGAGATACCGGCAAGCCATTACCCGCCGTTTGCTATATAAAAGATTAAATACTTTGAGAATTATATCACTAATCAAAAGCCATCCACGCCGAAGAAAATAAACAATAGTCTTATGAAACCCGAAGCCATAAAAGAAACCGTTAATAACCTTCAAATCGAAAAAAAAGCTCTACAAGTGCGCTTAAATCTGATTGAAAAACTGATAGACACCTACCAAAACAAAATATGCCCGCACCAATACGAAGACGGACGCAGTGCTATTGAAGAAGATGCCCCGCTACACCCGGCATCACAGCCACAATGCCAGATTTGTGGCAAGTATTTTTAGTTAAAAATTGATAAAACGCCGGTTAAATTTATACCAAACAGCCCTGTTGTTTGGTATATTTTTTGTGTAAAATTGTTGCATAAACGCAACTGTATTCTTTTTTTTATATATTTGTATCATTAATTTGTTTTTTTGTAGCAAATTTTAATAATTTTAAACAACCCCTTATTTTAAATAAAGTCATGACTTCAAACAAAAGAAAAAAAATTGATAACTGGGTGTCAATTATTTTGGGTGCCTTAGCGATCTTGGCCATTAAATCAATTTTTGATAGTGATGATAGTAAGATTATTTCAAAAAAAGGGCGAAAAATACTACAAGACAAAAAGAAAATGGCTGAAATAAATGAAATGATAAAAAATGCCGAAAATTCGTCTACAAAAATTAACGAAATTTGTATTTAGTATTGCGTTATGCAGATCACATTGGGCTTTTTTCTTATATTAATCCTGATAGTATTGCCCGGTCTTATTTTTAGAAGGTTATACTTCTATGGCGAATTTTCAAAACAATTTCATTCCGATTACAGTTTTATTAAAGTATTATCCTTATCTGCCGTTCCGGGATTGGTCATTTTTATAGTCATTTACTTGTTTTATGACAATTTTATTTCTGAGATAGATATTGGTAGTGTTATCGATAAATTAAAAGAAATCAATGACCCGTCATTTAGTTTTAGAAAATCAAATGAGATACCACTGCGGCAGTTAATAAATTTCAAAGCATCACCTTTTATCGGATTTTTATACCTTACCAGTTTTTTAATAGGTGCACTTGCCGGAAGATTTGTAAGAATTACTAAACTCGACACAAAATTTAAACTATTGCGTTTCAAGAACTATTGGTTTTATTTTTTTAACGGTTTGCATACTGACTTTAAGAAAATGAGACATTTACGCCAAAAAAATAAAAAACATATTTTTACAAAAGCAGATATTTTAATAGACTTTAACAACAAACCCGAATTATATTCAGGTATTATTGAAGATTATGAACTGGATAGCAATAGTTCTAACGTATTAAGTAAAATAGTTTTAAGAGAAGCTTATCGATATAAAGTTAAGAAAAAGAAAAAGGTACCGGTTCCTATTCCCGGTTCTTTATTTGTTGTTGATTGTTCTGCACTGAAAAACATCAATTTAACATATGTTTATGAAGATGCTAAAAGTGTATTGGATTCTAAAATACCCGTGTATATTGAAAATGCTTTTGGGCTGCTTTTAGTAATTTTAATTCCTTTCTTCATTTTTAAATCAGATAGCATACATTATTCATTTTATGATGAATA
Source organism: Flavobacteriaceae bacterium (assembly GCA_015489265.1). Lineage (GTDB taxonomy): Bacteria > Bacteroidota > Bacteroidia > Flavobacteriales > Flavobacteriaceae > WGBX01. Next base: position 2,850 of record WFZY01000306.1, read on the forward strand.
TTTCCACTTATCTTGGTATAAAAAAATCATTGTGTATTTGACCGTAGCACAAATCATTTCAATTATTAATCCCTTTATTAAAAAAGGAGATGAATATCAATATATTTCCTTTAAAACTTTTATTGTAAAAATAGTTATCTTAGGGGTTTTAGTGTTTCTTTTATGGCTTTTATAACCAGTCTTTATCAAACCTATTGATTAGCGATTTGCTTTTATAAACAAACGCCCGTATCTTTGTATCAAGATTGTTATTCTAACCTACATACCGGCATATTTGTGAAAAAAATCAGTCGTCAAGAGCGTATTATCAACCGTAACAAGCGTATTGTTAAGGACTATATCCGTTTGTCTAACAAGCGGACACCGGCCGGTGCCAAGATTTATACACATGACTACATTCTCGAAAAACTATCGGACAAATATGCCTTGGCACCGGCAACGATAGAAGCCATTGTCTATGACCGGATTAACTACTCTTGGCAAAAAAATATTAAGAATAACTGATGTTTGGTTGTATCAACACTTCGGTGGTTTGCGGTAGCGTGCTAACATCATAAAGAGCTGTTTGATAGGTTAAAACAAGGGTTTTGAGCTGGTCATATTTTTGCACTTCACTTTGGGTACGTTGCCAAGCGGTAGAGAGTTTAAGCCCGTCATTATCCACTATTTCAAAACCCTGCATTAGTTGGTGCAACTGTTTACCCAGCGCAAAAAGCTTGTCGGGCTGATCGCTAAGGTCAAACAAAACCAAATGTAATTGTATGGTGGCATCCGGCGCCACCTGCAAACCGTTGCCGGCGGTTTGCCATTGCATCGGATTGTCAAACGCCACATACACCGCCGGCAGCTTAGGGGGGCGGTTCTCGTCGTAGTTATGGTATTGCTCGTTGTAAAAAGCCACTTGTTTAACGGCTGTTAAACCCGTGGTAATATGCTGTTCAATGGCGTTTAAATAAGTTTGGTACATCATAATTTTTAAGTTTATTTGTTATTTAAAATACGGTCAATATCGCGCTGTATCATTTTTTTGAGTTTGTTTTCCAGCGCCCGGCTTTTGCCTATAAATTTACGGGGTTTCAGTGGGACGGTTTTTTTACCGAATACACTAATTTCGCCCCCATCGTTCAGCACTTTGGCATAAGGAAGCACCGATTCCACCACCACCAAATTTTTATTGACAATACGGTATTCGAGGCTGTCTTTGAGGTCGCCTGTCAGTCCCGAGAGCGTTTTACGTTTGGTAGCCGCCGGGCTGTAATTGGTAATAGCACCCGGTTTACGGGCTTTGTAGGGCTTTTTAGCATGCCGGCGGCGCGGGTGGTTGTTGGGCGGCGGTGTTTTGGCGCCATATTGAAACCCATACCAAACACTGGTTTTAAGCCGCCGCTTGGCAGATGGCCACTTTTCCAAATGCTGATCGACAAAGCCCTGTTTAACAAAGTTTTCTTTAAAAAACTTACGGCTTTCTATCCCTATTTTACGTTGCATATCGCGGGCGGCATAGCGCTGCAAACGCTTAAATTTATCACTGAGGTGTTTAAAATCCGACATAACTTCTTGACTTGGAATGAAATTTGTAGTATATTTGTTACTCAATATAAAACGGTTGTTTCCCCCCTTGGGATGGAGAACCAAGGGCCAGTGAAGCATTCGTTTTATTTTGTTTAAAAAGGTATTGACTTAACATAATTTTTGTTATATATTTGTGCAGGGATAGCATTGGACTGTTTCCTCTAAGCGACATCCCATTACAAAGCATCTCATTTTGAGGTGCTTTATTTAATTTTATCAACGATAGAGTAAAACTCTTTTATGCCATTCCACTTTTCTCTTATTACCAAATACATTTTTATAATGTGTGGAAATTCATAATAAAGCACATGCTTATATTCTTTCTTACCTTTATTA